>NZ_JBHSEL010000045.1:0-77788 GCF_042653845.1 Daeguia caeni
TCCTTTGATAAAGCTATGATGAGCCGAAAACCCTCTCTTCTCAATTAATACAATTTGGTCTCATGGGCGTTGATGTCGGACAGCAGGCACTTTTCGGCCTCGGCTACTACCATCAGCGCTTCACATACTTCAACCGAACCAAGCAATCCGACGCGAACACTTCCGAGGGGAACTGACGAATGACTGCAATCGCCAACCGCTATGATTTTGCCCTGATCTTCGAGGTCGTCAACGGCAATCCCAACGGTGATCCGGATGCTGGCAACCTGCCGCGCATTGATCCCGAAACCAACAAGGGACTGGTGACGGATGTGAGCCTCAAGCGCAAGATCCGCAACTATGTTGATCTCGCACTCCATGGCCAGGAAGGCTATCATATCTATGTCGAGGAAGGCTCCATTCTCAACGAAAAGCATCGTCAAGCCTACAAGGCGCTGCGACCCGATGATCCGAAGGTGGAAAAGGACGCCAAGCTGACACCGAAGGATGACATGGAAGCCAAGAAACTTGTCGCCTTCATGTGCAAGAACTTCTTCGATGTACGCGCATTCGACGCGGTGATGTCGACCGGCATCAATTGCGGTCAGGTGAAGGGGCCGGTGCAGCTCACCTTCGCGCGTTCTGTCGAGCCTATTCTGCCGCTCGAGATCTCGATCACCCGCATGGCAGCGACGAACGAAGCCGAGAAGAAACAGAAGGCGGAAGGAGACGATTCTCCCGAACGCATCGAAAACCGCACCATGGGCCGCAAGCACATCGTGCCATACGGGCTCTATGTGGCGCACGGTTTCGTCTCCGCCAGGTTTGCCGAACGTTCCGGCTTCTCCGAGGAAGACCTGCAGCTTCTGTTCGAGGCACTTGTGAACATGTTCGAACACGACCGGTCGGCGGCGCGCGGCGAAATGGCGACCCGCAAGCTGATCGTCTTCAAGCATGAAAACGCGCTCGGCAACGCCCCGGCACACCAACTGTTCGACCTCATCCGGATCGGACGCAACATCGACGGTGAATTCCGGGTTATCGACAAGAGTCTCGACAACCTGCCGCCGGCCAGAAATTTTGCCGACTACATGGTGACAATCGACCGCGAAAATGTGCCAGCAGGTGTGGAGGTGATGGAGATCCTGTAAACCATGATCTCGAACCGGGTGCCATTGCCGGAGCCCGAGGGCGGAGAACCCATCCCTATCTCCGCCCTGCAATACGCTGTCTATTGCCTGCGGCAGGCAGCCCTCATCCATCTTGAGCAGGTGTGGGCCGACAACCGTTTCACGGCGGAAGGCGAAGTGCTGCATCAGGTGGCAGACAAGGGCGGAACGCGCAAGGTCAAGGGCATCCGGCGAGTCATGGCGTTGCCCATCGCATCCCGCCGACTTAACATTTCCGGCATTGCCGACATGGTTGAGTTCTATATCGGAGCGGAAGGCGAAATTCCCTATCCTGTCGAATACAAACGCGGCCGACCGAAACTCCACCGCGCCGATGAGGTGCAGCTCTGCGCCCAGGCACTGTGTCTTGAGGAAATGACAGGCCGGCCCGTTCCGGAAGGTGCCCTCTTCTATGGTGAGACAAAACGGCGTGTCACGGTTCCGATCGATGCCGAGCTCCGTGGCCTCACTGAGGAGACGATAACTGCTCTGGCAGAAGTATTCGCAAGCGGCCGCACACCGCCGCCTACGGTGAAACAGCAGCACTGTCGCGCCTGTTCACTCAAAGAGACATGCCGGCCGGATGCAGTGGTGCGTTCGGCACGTGTCTGGCGCAGCCGCATGGTTGAGCGGCTGATCGCGCAGGAGGAACCCGAGTGAAGAAGCTGCTCAACACACTTTATGTGACGACCGAGGGGGCTTCGCTCCGCAAGGACGGCGAAAACCTTGTCGCGGAGGTAGAGGGTATCGAAACGGGGCGTGTGCCGCTGCACATGCTATCGGCGGTCGTCGTATTCGGCGCCGTACTGATCACACCAGCCTTGATGGCAGCGCTCGCTTCTGCCAGCATTACGCTAACCTTTCTCAGCCGGCACGGGCGGTTCGCAGCGAGACTCGAAGGGCCGACCAGCGGCAATATACTGTTGCGGCGGGCGCAGTATCGTGCCTGCGATGCGCCGCTCGATATCGTTCGCTCGATTGTGGTGGGCAAAGTTGCTAACCAGCGCGCCGTACTGATGCGCGCACTGAGGGACTATGGCAACGAATATGTAGCTGGGGAGCGCATCATGATTACCGGAGTCACCGAACGCCTTGCCCAGATCCTGAGGCGCGCGGAACTTTCGGATGATACACTGGAGCGCCTACGCGGTTCCGAAGGCGAAGCCGCCAACCTGTATTTCTCCGTTTTCGACCTCCTGATCCGATCACCCGATCCGGAGCTGCGGTGGAATGGCCGGTCACGCCGACCACCGCTTGATCCGATCAATGCGCTGCTTTCCTTTCTCTATACGCTTCTGACGCATGATTGCCGCTCGGCGCTGGAAAGCGTCGGGCTCGATCCGGCAGCAGGCTTTCTGCACCGTGACCGGCCAGGGCGGCCAAGTCTGGCGCTTGACTTGATGGAGGAGCTGCGACCGGTATTTGCGGATCGGCTGGCGCTATCACTGGTCAACCGCCGGCAGCTGCGCGCAGGTGATTTCGTCACGCAGGAAAGCGGCGCGGTGGTGATGCGCGACGAGGCGCGCCGGACGGTACTCACCGCATGGCAGGAGCGCAAGCGCGAGGAACGGATTCATCCCTTTATTGAGGAAAGGGTGTCGCTCGGTCTTGTCCCCTATATCCAGGCGCTGATGCTGTCGCGGCACTTACGCGGCGATCTTGACGCCTATCCACCATGGTTCTGGAAATGAGGCGCAAATGCTCGTACTCGTGACCTATGACGTGAGCACGACGTCGGAAAAAGGTGCAGCCCGCCTGCGGGCAGTAGCCAAGGCCTGCCGCGACTATGGCCAGCGGGTGCAATATTCCGTCTTCGAAATCGAGGTGGATCCGGCGCAGTGGACGAAGCTCAAGGCACGGCTTGAAAAGATCATCAGACCGGACGTGGACAGCCTGCGCTATTATTATCTTGGCTCAAACTGGCAGCGCAAGGTGGAGCATGTGGGGGCCAAGCCGCCGTCTGACCTCAACGGCACGTTGATCTTCTGACGCGGAGCAGATCCATCATTGCTGTGTGCGAACCCCCAGCATGTCGGAAAACACGCTACCTTTCGCACCACAGCCAGCTCTTTGACATTGTTGAAAGATCGAAATTGCAGACGCTGCCTTACCCGGCGCGCCGCGCAAAGCCTAGCATGTTCGCACAACAGGCGTTTTTGACGCAGCAGAATCGTTGCATTATAGGATGACAGTCGCCTCCCGTGCGGAGGCGTGGATCGAAACATCGTCCTGCCAAGGTCAGCCAGCAAGCGCTTAGGTCGCCTCCCGTGCGGAGGCGTGGATCGAAACCTGACAAAATCGGTCGTGGCGCTCGTGGAGGGCCCGTCGCCTCCCGTGCGGAGGCGTGGGGTGAAACTGCACAAGCATCGGTTTATGACCGGCGACATGCACCCTGCCCTGCATGCACCACACACATGCGCGGCCATTACACGGCGAACCGCTCAGTGTTTTCAGTTGCTCAATGCCATAGTTGGCAGAGAATGCCGATCCACAGCTGCCACGTCCTGCCCTTGACCTGTCTCACAAGACGTCGTACCACGCCTTGCAAGCGAACCTGACTGCAACGGCTCGGAAAACTGATCTGACCGGGAAATCCAGGCGCCCCAGCCAGTTTCCCCAATTACAGGTTGGTGCAAGATTCCATGAAAAATGGAGCGTAAACCCTTTTATAAGGACAATCTATTTAATAACCTCATTCGATTTCGTAATGGAATCAACCATATCTGTTCATGGGATAAGTACTCTACATTGTACAAATGCAGGGGGTCCAAAATACGCCTTATTCAGCGAGAATCATGGATTCGACTTGACGAGCTGATTTCATAAACTACTCCTGAAACGAATTTTGAAAATGAATTGGTCGTGACAATAACCAGGTTAAGCATAGACACATGAGCATGGACATTTCCCAGCCACACAGCGCGACCGGTCCAGATGAACTACGACCGATCAAAGGCTTCAGGGTTGCCCTTGAGGATATTACGGAAGCGCTTGCCAAATATCGCCTGGCGCTGATCTTCGGCTGGCAGGATGTTGCGCAACGCTATCGCCGTTCGCGTGTGGGCGCATTCTGGCTGACGTTGAACATGGCCGTTTTCGTTTCTGCGCTGGGCGCGATCTTCGGCACACTGTTTCAAAGCCAGATGAGCGACTTCCTGCCTTATCTGTGTTCCGGCATCATCATGTGGGGCTTCATTTCCACCTCATTGTCGGAAGGCTGCAACACCTTCATCAATGCATCCGGCATGATTCTGCAGATCCGGCTGCCATTCTTCATTCATGTCATGCGCACAATCTGGCGCAATCTGATCATATTGGGACATAATATCATCATTTTCCCGATCGTAGCGCTGGTGATGGGCAAGGCCATCACTTTTCACGCCCTTTGGGCCATACCGGGCCTGGTTCTGATCTGTCTCAACCTTTCATGGATGATTCTGGTGCTTGCCACATTGTGCGCGCGCTATCGCGACATGACGCAAGTCCTGACAAACATATTGCAGGTTCTGTTCTATGCCACACCGATCATGTGGATGGAGAAAACGCTGCCAGCGCATGTTTCCCGTCTATTCATCGACGTGAACCCGTTCTACCATCTGATACAACTGGTGCGGGCACCCCTGTTTGGCGTTGCTCCAACCGTGCTTGACTGGTCTGTCGCCATTGGCATGGCCATTTGCGGCTGGATTTTCGCACTGATATTCTTTGGCAAATATCGCTGTCGCGTAGCGTATTGGTTGTAACCATGACACATATCAAGCTGCAAAACGTCAGTGTCGAATTTCCGATCTTCAATTCGACCACACGCTCATTCAAGAACAAGGTTCTGAGTGTTGCTACGGGCGGCAAGATTGAACGCAAGACGGATCGCATCGTCATCATCCGTGGTCTGGACAATATCAACCTTACTCTGAATGAAGGCGACCGCGTCGGCCTGATCGGCCATAATGGCGCAGGCAAGACGACATTGCTGCGCGTTCTGTCCGGCATCTATACGCCAACGCAGGGGCATGCGATCATCCACGGCCAGGCCGTATCGCTGATCAATATCAATCTGGGTATCGATCCGGATGCGACAGGGCGCCAGAATATCCGGCTGCGCTGCGCCATGATGGGCATGACGCCGCAGGAAATCGCTGAAAAGATTGAGGATATCTGCGAATTTACTGATCTCGGCGAATTTCTCGATGTGCCGCTCAGAACCTATTCCACCGGCATGCAATTGCGTCTGGCCTTTTCTGCCTCGACCTCGATCAAACCCGAAATTCTCATCATGGATGAATGGCTTTCCACCGGTGATGAGAATTTCAAGGAACGCGCCAATCAGCGCATGCAATCTCTGGTTGATTCAACCAAGATCCTCATCCTTGCAAGCCATTCCAAGGCGCTCCTGGCAAAAAACTGCAACCGCATCATCTGGCTGGAACATGGCCGCATCAAGATGGATGGCCAGCCGCAAGATGTTCTGCCAGCCTATTTCGGCTGAATGACAGCTATTGTGCCATACAACCGGCGGCCTGTCTGACGACAGCGCCGCCGTTTTGGCAATCTTCATCGCCTGCCGGCAACTGGACGGTGGCCTTCAGTCAGTAGCGCACAGGGCATTTGCAAGCTTTTCGGCCTGTACACGAATATCCGGGATGGCGGTGACTTCCCAATAAACACCCTTGGTCAAGGGGCCGATGGCATAAAGCGGATTGGCAGCCTCGCCCATGGCATTCACGATTTTCAGCTCTGGCGTCACGTCAAAACCGAGATCGGTCTGGTCTGGCCTTGCCAATCCCCGCTCCAGCAGGGAAAGCAGGGCACGGTTGCGCGTGACGGAAAAACACAGATTACCGCCACGGCAATCAATGATGGTGGAGACGCGCAGTTCCGTCACATCATTGCCGTAACGGTTGCGATAACGGATGAGCATATCCGTATCCATCTGCGACACGGATTGCAGATAGCCTGAGCGGATAATAAGCTGGCCAGTCTGGCGCGCCTTGTCAATTCTGTCGGCCACTTCCGGCGCCATGCGGTGGCGGTGCACATCCCACCATGGACGCAGATGGCGCAAGAAACGCTGCTTATCCGCCAGCGAAAGGTGGTGCCACAACTTCTGGCTATGCGGCCGCAATCCATCAATGATGCTGCGCCAGTCACCGCCTTGTTTCGTGGTTTTCCGGATCATGACGCGCACTGTCTGCATAAGCCTTGACAGGGGCGCACCAAAAGACAATTCATCCGCCTCGATCACGGCCGGTACCACGACAGTGTGCCGCGCCGGCAGCAGCCCACGTCTGGAAATGGCATGAATCGGCACCTGATGGCCGCGATCCAGCAGAGACAGAACACTGTCAACCATTGACAGGCCCGTTCCGAAAATCGCAACCGTCTGATCCGGCGCAATGTCGAACATGCCATTGCTCGTCCAGTATTCGCTGACCTGGCTGCCGGAACTGGTCACGGACGGTTCATTACCGGTTGCAAAAATCACGACATCGGCAGAAAAACGCTTGCCGCTTTCCGTCACGACAATCGGCTTGCCAGCCTCAAGCATCGTATCGACAATTTCATCCTGATGAATGACAAGGCGCCTGTCACCTGCATCCAGATAGGACTGCAACAGCGATTCCAGATAGTTGCGATAAAGCCGCCGCGGTACAAAACTCTGCTTTTCCCAGCCCCCTTCACGCGGTGGAAGTCCGCAGGCCTGCAACCAATTGAAGAAATGATCCGGATCATCCGGAAAGGCGCTCATATTGCCAGCGCGCACATTGAGCAGATGGTTGGGATTTTCCGTCGAATAGGCAATGCCGGCGCCAATCTGGCCGGTGAGTTCGAACAGAACGACACGTCCGCCACGCCGCAACAATTGTGCTGCCATGATGACGCCACTGGCGCCGCCGCCGACAATGATGAATGATTTCAAATGCTGGCACCTTTCATCATATCACCAGATCTCCCTGGCCACTTGTAGATCAGCCTCTTCCTTGTTCTTCCCCAGTTCCGGACAGAAGCCGGCTCCCGAGCGGCCCAAATCCCACCAATTTGGTAGGTTCCATGATTGGCTGCTGCTTGTAAAGCCATGCCATGCATTTTCCTGTCTTGCTAATGGCAAAAAGGAGAAAGATCATTCCCGTTTCTTTCCTGCGGCGCAAGGTCGATCTGCTTTTGAACACATATCGTTGACAGTCTATAGACAGTCTGTAACTGAAACCGGGACTGGTATTGAGCCGTTCAACACCCATATCCTAGAACATTAACGCATTCAGATGATTAACCAAACGGCATTTCAATTGTGCCAAGACAGGAATTGAATATGTATCAGGCTCCTCTCACTTTCCTCAAAAAGCGTCGAACCCAATATGCACTGGGCAAGAACCTTCCAATAAGCAAGGAACAGACGAGCGAACTCATTCAGGAAGCCATCAAGCACTCACCTTCCGCCTTCAACTCGCAGAGCTCACGTGCTGTCATTCTGTTTGGCGCTGAAAGCGAAAAATTCTGGAATTTTGTCAAGGAAGCCCTGCGCAAGATTGTTCCTGCCGAAGATTTTTCTGCTTCGGAAGCGCGTATCAATGGCTTTGCTGCTGGCGCCGGCACGGTTCTGTTCTATGAAAACCAGGATGTGGTCAAGGACCTGCAGGAAAAGTTTGCGCTTTATGCTGACAATTTCCCGCTCTGGTCGGAACAGTCGAGCGGCATGGCACAGCTTGCCGTATGGACGACGCTGGCCAATGTCGGCATTGGTGCAAGCCTGCAGCATTACAATCCGCTGATTGATGCCGAGGTTGCGGCTGAATGGAACATTCCTGCTTCTTGGAAGCTGCGCGCCCAGATGCCATTTGGCTCCAATGAACAGCCATTTGGCGAAAAGGACTTCATGGACGACAAGGAGCGTTTCAAGGTTTTTGGCTAACCCCCCATTTCAAGCCAGGGCCGGCTAAAACGCCGGCCCTTTTTTTCGATCGTAAGACAACGCACTTGTCAAAGCGAAACGCCGGCAGCTGGTCGAGCGCAGACTGCAATGCGACAGAGCAATGTTCCCAAACGGCCTGATAATGGCTCAGCCGCCGTGAAACGATGTCTTTCACCAAGCTCCAGACTGTCAGCCTCGTAGATCTGCATATCAAGCGGCAGACCTCAGAAAGATTGGCCTTCGGGATTGAAACGAATGAAAGCAGCAAAAGATTGAGCGCCCTTCGAAGCTCATCTCTTTCTTGTAGGCCACACGAGAATCGGCTTGCCATATTTGTGTTCACCGATCTGGAAAACGACGTATCGGGTGAGCATTCGATAAAATTGCCTTCCGGATAAATATAGAACAGTCAGGGCTGACCGCCCCTGATCTGCCCACCGATAGAGGACGTGCCGAAGGCATCGGCATTCTGACTGCCTTTGGCCGAGGTGGGATGACTTCCTTGCCCGTTTCACCGACAAGGCGCGCCGCATGGAACATGAACGGCGCTTCAAACAGGCTCGGATGACGATCACCCGGCGCCTTCATACGCTCTTCCAGCAGGCTTGAAACTGCCTGGATTGTTGCCAGACTGCCCGCCGACAGCATGACGATCACCCGGAACCGATCAGCTGCGCATTTTTTGAAAATGTAGGGATTTTGTCGAGGCCTGCATTCGTCCACGTATCGGACATGAAAATCAGCCCGTGATCAATCCGCATTCCAACATAACAGGTTATTGGCAATTCCGTATGGCATGTCGTCTATGGTATCTCTCAGGACAATGCACTGCAGAGTCGGCCATCAAACCATCACTGCCCGACATTGATGTGAACGCAAGACTTTCCTCCGTGCCGCCAAGCCTGATGCCGGAGATCAGCGCTGCATCACGACAATCAAGCCAGTTGCAAGACTCACATAGCAGTCATTGGAACAGATATTGTTTGCCGCATCGAACCAGACCCAGCCAGGCCCCCACCCGATCCTCGACCACACCGCTTGCCGTAATGACAATCCCGGTGACGTGGCGGTGATGCTGGACAGGGTCAGTCCTGTTGCCGAAGCCATCAATATGGCTCACTTCCTGCACGCCACCTTCAAGCGCGGCATCTCATTTCAGTACACTCTGCCGGGAACGGAGAGGAGATGCAGCCTTTGCACGGCATCGGGAACCGGGTATCCATAGGAATAATGCGAAACATGCCGGATATTGAGCAGCATGGCGTCTTCTCAATAGAAATTGCAGGCTTCGGCGATTTCATTGCCGAGCTGATTGTTGTCCGGATGCTGCTCATCAAGCCAGCGCTTGAGAAACTCATGAGGTTGGCGGAGCTCTCCGCCATGACTAATCAGTTCATCAACTGGCTTCACTGGCGCCCCTCTTTTTGCCTGTCATTGTTCAGCAGGCAATTTGCGGAATGCAAGCGGTGAAATAGTACAATTGCGCAAAACAGGCTTGCAGATTGCAGGCAGCACAAGCGTATGAAGATGAAGTCAGTGGATGGTCTGTTACGAAAGAGACCTTACGCTGCCATGTATTATACTATAATCTCAATGTTATATTTAAGTTTATAAAACCATTGCCGTAAGGGTTGCACGTCGTCTCCCGCGCATGAAACCGTTCGCTCCGGTATATTGTGAAGGACAGGAACGCCTTGCCTCATGCCGGACGATGCGCCTTCACCACGACCGGATCCGTTTCAATCCGCCCTGCCCCGATCAGATCAAGGCAATAAGGTATCGCAGGGAAGACCGCCTGCAGGGTGAGCGCAATGGAAGCCGGCTTTCCGGGCAGATTGAGTATGAAACTCTTGCCGCGACTGCCTGCCGTCTGGCGCGACAGGATGGCCGTTGGTGTCTGCTCAAGGCTCACACGGCGCATCAGCTCACCAAAGCCCGGCAACTCCTTGTGCAGAACCGCCTTCATGGCTTCAGGCGTTTCATCGCGCGGCGAGGGACCTGTACCACCCGTGGTCAGGATCAGGTCGCAGCCGACATGATCGCAAAGCTCAATCAGCGTATCACGCACCGATTCCATACCATCCGGAATCACCCGCCTGACAATGTCATAAGGTGTTATGACAGCTGATCTGATCCATGCCTCGATTGCCGGGCCGCTCAGGTCTTCATATTCCCGCCTGCTTGCCCGATCTGAAACTGTGACAATACCGATTCTGACGCGCACCTTTGCCTTCCACACTACTGTTCGACAATTGGCAAATTTATTTCGTTAATTGTTCATATTTCCGCAAACAATAGGCTTGCATTATGGCATTATTGCTGCCATAGTTCCATCTGCGTCGGCGGATTGATGCCATGCATTGTGACAATACCGCAAGAGTGCTTTATAAATAGTTCCAGAGTTTCAATAAGATGCCGTTCTCCAGAGATTTCTATCTCGGCCGATTTACCCCTGAAGAACTCAATGACCTGCAGTCTGCCTATCTGCTCTCCTGTGAGAGGCTGAATCGTTGCGCCATTACCTCACCCTTTCGCGATGAAATGGCGCGTGAGATTACCCAGATTTTTGAATGCGGCATCAAGGATCCGGCAAGGATTGCCGAAATCATGGTCAAGGTGGCAAGCGTCAAGCACAGCCAGCCCAGAGAGACCGATAGCAACAGCACGATCGCACCGCCAAAATCACTGTGACAGGCCAGTGACCAGCCTGTTTGAGCGCCTGATCCGATCAGGCATGGCGCTTTGGCCTGCCGCGCCGCAATGTGAAAAGCTCAAACCCCACAGCCATTTCTGCCACGTAAACTTTGGATTCAGCATTTCCCGGTAAGCTTCTGTCAAGAATTGGGTTTTAACCAATATTCTCCTTTGTTGCGTACGGGTAAAAATGCGTAAATCGGTTGTTTCCGCTCTCATTGTCTCCAGCATGGCGCTTGCCGGCTGCACATCCAGTTCAGGCGTGGACGGGCTGATGATGCAGGCTGGAACTTCGGCGGAAACAACGGGATCCGTTGTGCGCCCCTCAGTCCCCGTGGCTGCAGCCGAGCCTGCGCCACAGCAGACAGCACCAGACAGCCCGTCCCTTGCCTGGGCTGGCCCGGTTCCGCAAGCTGCCCAGTTCAATGCAGCCCCGCCTGCCGTCGTGCCGCAGCCAGCACAGCGTCCGCAAAATGTCGTTGAAAAGCCGATCAAGGTATCTGCGTCCCAGATGTCAGCCTATCCGGTCAGGCGCCTGAGCCGTGAAACGCGGCACAAGATCTATGCCCATCGTTTCCGCGATGCAAAGCCCATCAATTTCGGCAAGGCCTCGCCCTTGCGCCATCCGGTGCATGGTGTCGATGTCTCACGCTGGCAGGGCAATATCGACTGGGCGCGCCTGCGCACACAGGGCGCCAATTTCGCCTTCATCAAGGCCACCGATGGCGGCGACCATCTCGATCCGATGTTCATGAAAAACTGGCATGCCGCGGATGCGGCCGGCATCAAGCGCGGCGCCTATCACTTCTTCTACTGGTGCCGTTATGCCAGCCACCAGGCAGACTGGTTCATTCGCAATGTGCCGAAGGATCCGAACGCCCTGCCGCCGGTGATTGACGTTGAATGGAACGGGGATTCCTCGTGCAAGCGCCGCTTGTCTCGCGAACAGGTGCTGGAAAAGATGCAGGTCTTCATGGACAGGCTCGAAAAGCACTATGGCAAGCGCCCGATCATCTATACGACGCCGGATTTCTACCGCGACAATCTGGAAGGCGCGTTTCTCGACTATCCATTCTGGTTGCGCGCCGTCAAGGAACATCCAAGCAAGGTCTACAAGGGACGCCGCTGGCTGTTCTGGCAATATTCCGGCTCTGGCCTGTCACATGGCGTGAACGAGAAGATTGATCTCAATGTCTTCTATGGTTCGGAACATGACTGGCATCGCTGGCTTGCCCGCGTGACCGGATAATCTGCTTGCCTGCCGATCGGGCGGAATCATAAAGCCGGACGGATCGCCCGCCCGGCTCTTTTGTTCATTCCCGACCGATTCTGGCCAGATCATAAGGCGTTGACTGGTACATCTCGTTGATCCAGTTGCCAAATAGAAGATGTGCATGGCTGCGCCAGCGATTTTCCGGCGGCCTGGTCGGATCATTGTCCGGGAAATAATTGGCCGGAACCGGCGTGTTCGGCTCAAGCTGGACATCGCGGAAGTATTCGTCCGACAGCGATGTCGTGTCATATTCGACATGGTTGAACATGTGCAGCGCGCGATGACGCGGATCATGCAGCAGGCAAAGCCCGGTCTCGGCACTGTCAACCAGAATCTCCAGGCCGCTGTCCTGCGGAATATCGGCCTTGCGCACTTCCGTCCAGCGCGAGACGGGAATGGAAAAATCATCTGAAAAACCACGCAGATAGGGCGAGCTTGGCGCCAGATTGCGCTGACGATAGATGCCGGAGGCCTTTTGCGGCAGCTCATATTTTGGCATGCCGTGAAAATGATGCACCGCCGCCTGCGCGGCCCAGCAGATCGTCAGCGTGCGATGCACATTGGTCTGCGTCCAGTCAAACACGCGCTGCATTTCGTCCCAATAGGTCACGTCCTCGAACCGCAGACGCTCGACCGGCGCACCCGTGATGACAAAACCGTCAAACTTCTCGCCCTTCACCTCTTCCCATGGCAGATAAAAGGAGAGCATGTGATCAGCCGGCGTGTGACGCGCGACATGGTTGGTGATGCGCACCAGAGTAAGCTCCACCTGTAGGGGCGTAGCACCAAGCAGGCGCGCAATCTGCGTTTCGGTGGTCACCTTGTTCGGCATCAGATTGAGCAGGCCAATCCTGAGCGGACGGATATCCTGACGAATGGCATCCGCCTCACGCATGACCATAACACCCTCGGCTTCAAGCACGCTGGTTGCAGGCAGGTCATCAGGTATCTTGATCGGCATGTTGCGTCTGTCCTTGTTTTATTGGTGCAGACGCCTGTGGCTTGATCCGTATAATTGCCGGCTGGCCACATCCTCCCTATCGGGAGTACCACCTTGCCCGGAATGGCAGGTTGGCGTTGGGCGTCTCCCCAACTCTTGATGTTGCATCCCTTCTAATCAAACTTGCGCCAACACGCAACCGGAATTGCATCCTTGCGACCGGCAAGCTGGTACAGTCTGCTTTCCCGGCAAGCGAATTCGCAAAATCATTGCTTGCCTGCGCTGCGCCCTGCATGGGGAAGCGGCCCTTCCCCCGCCCTGCCTGCCGATGATGCCTGTGCTCGCTTTCTGTGCTACAATGGTCCTGTCCCGCATTCCGGCTGCGGCAGGCGGGCATGAAGCGCCATGAAATACATAAAGGCGCAGGGAGGATTGAACATGAGCAGCATTTTCTTCTGGATGGCACTCGTTCTGGCCCCGATCCTGATCGGCACGGCTTTTGCCTATGTGCGGCACATGCGTCACGAGGATGATTTCTGAGCTGGGAAGCAGCCTCATCCGACGACAAGGCGGCTGTCTGCGTATAGCCTGGCCTGCCACGCGCTCAATTCCATCCCTGTCATGGCCGCTCATTGACCGGTTATGACAAGTCAAAAGGCTACAGCGTTTCATGCTCCGCGCGCAGGCAAACCGCCTTTTTCTTTCACAAGCTTGACACGAACCAATGATCGCGATCTGCTCATTTTTCAAATGACTGCAGTTCATATTGTCATGAAACCTATTTGTGAGGGAAACAATGTCTGGTTCCATGCGCCAGTTCTTTCTGTCGATCGCCATCCTTGCCTTTTGTGCAATCGGCATCAGCGTTTCCCAAGCTGCGGAAACCCGCAAGGTTGTTACGACGGATGACAGCGATTATTTCGGCTTTGATCTGCGCACCCAGAAAAATGTGACGCTTGACCAGTGCAAGACGGCCTGTCTTGGCGACAATGCCTGCCGCGCCTTCACCTATAATGTGAAGGCGAAATGGTGTTTCCTGAAATCGGATTTCAACACGCTCAATCCGGCACCCGGCTCTGTTGCCGGCAAGGTCGTCACCGTGGCCGCCGAAGCCGATATGGGCGCCCCGCCTGCCCTCGGCTTCCTTGCCGATAATCTGGTTGCAGAGGCCCGCCGCTATACGGCAGATCTTGCCAGGACGGACAACGCCCTGGGCCGTGGGGAAAATCTGGCCGCCGCGCGCGAGGCGCTTGCCAATGGCGATCCACGCAATGCCATGGCCTATTATGCCGCCGCAGCAAACAGCTCCCCGGATGACAGCAGGATCTGGATCGAGCTTGCGCGCGCCATCATGGCGACAGAACCGTCGAACGACCCGGAAAAGGCCAGATTACAGCGCAATGCCACTTCTACCGCATGGCATGCTTATCAGACCTCGCGCAGCCGCACCGACCGCGCTGCCGCACTTGCCCTCATGGCAGAAGCGCTGGAGCGCCGTGAGCTGTCTCGCCCTGCCCTGCAGGCCTATGAAGCCAGTCTGGAACTGGTCAATTCCGGGCCGGTGCGTGCGGCCTATGAGGATCTGAAAGCGCGCAAGGGTTTTCGCATCGTTGATCACAGCGTTGACAATGACAATGTCAGCCCGCGCATCTGCGCGCAGTTTTCCGAAGATCTGGTCAAGGCTGGCGTTGATTACGCCAGTTTCGTCAAGCTTGACAACAAGACCCCACAGGCCATTGAAGCCAAGGGCCGGCAGATCTGCGTCGAGGGGCTGGAACATGGCCGCCATTATGATGTGACCTTCCGTTCCGGCCTGCCTGCCGCCATTGGCGAGAGCCTGCCAGCCCCGGTCAATCTTTCGATCTATGTGCAGGATCGTCCGGCCTCGGTGCGCTTTACCGGCGACAGTTTTGTTCTGCCTGCCAAGGCACGGCGCGGCATTCCGCTGGTCAGCATCAATATGGATGCGGTCAGGCTGAAGCTTTACCGCATTGGCGACCGTTCACTGGCGCAGCTCTTGTCCGGCTATCAGTTTTTGCGCCAGCTCGACAATTATGACATTTCCACCGTCTCCGATCAGCTTGGCACCAGCATCTGGGAAGGCGAGATCGAGATCGCCAATAATGTGCTGAACCGGGAAACCACCACAAGTGTGCCTATTGACGAGATCTTGCCGCAACGCAAGCCCGGCGTCTATGTGCTGACAGCCGAGCCTGTGATCAGCAAGCAGGAAAGCTATGAGGCCAAGGCGACGCAATGGTTCGTCGTCTCGGATATCGGGCTTTCCACCTATACCGGACAGGACGGCATTCACGTCTTTGCCCGTTCGCTTTCAAGTGCAAAGCCGCTTTCCGACATCAAGCTGACCCTGCTTGCACGCAACAATGAAATCCTGGGTGAAGCCGTAACCGGCAGCGACGGCATGGCCATCTTTGCGCCGGGTCTTGCGCGTGGCTCAGAGGGTCTTGCGCCCGCCGTCATGATGGCAAGCCAGGGAGAAGAGGATTTCGTGTTCCTCGACATGACCCGCGCCGGCTTTGACCTTTCCGATCGCGGCGTGACGGGACGCCCCGCTCCCAAGGCCCTTGACATCTTTGCCTGGACGGAACGTGGCATTTATCGCGCGGGCGAAACCGTTCATGCCGCCGCCCTTGCCCGTGACGATCAGGCAAGAGCGATTGAAAACCTGCCGCTTACCTTCATTTTCACCCGCCCGGATGGGGTGGAAGATCGCCGCCTTGTCTCCGACAGTTCAAAGATGGGCGGCCATGTGGTTGACCTGACGCTGACGCCCAATGCCATGCGCGGCACATGGCGGCTGGCAATCCACACCGACCCGAAACAGCCAGCCATCGCCAGCCAGATGTTTCTGGTTGAGGATTTCGTGCCGGATCGCATCGAATTTGATCTGACCGCCGACAAGACGGAAATTGCCGCCGGTGAAAGCGCAAATATCAGCGTCGATGGCCGTTTCCTCTATGGCGCACCGGCGGCAGATCTTGCGCTTGAAGGCGAAATCACCCTTTCCACCACGCGCGAATGGCCGCGTTTCAAGGGCTATCATTTTGGCCTTGCCGATGAAGACAGGGGCGAGGCAAACCGCATCGCGCTGGATGATCTGCCGCCAACCAATGCCAAGGGCAAGGCAACCTTCCCTGTCAGCATTGATGCACTGCCTTCCACCACGCAACTGGTCAATGCCAATATAGCCATTCGCATGCGCGAAAGCGGCGGTCGTGCCGTTGAACGCAAGCTCGACCTTGCCATCCGCCCGCAGGGCGACATGATCGGCATCCATCCCGACTTTACCGGCAATGAAGTGCCGCAAGGCGGCACGGCAAGATTCCGGCTGATTGCCACCGACAATCAGGGCAACCGCAAGACCATTGATGGCGCCAACTGGTCGCTCAACAGGATCGAGCGCCGTTATCAGTGGTTTCGCAGCGGCAGCAGCTGGAACTATGAGCCGGTAACCGTCACCAGGGCCGTTGCCAATGGCCAGATTGACCTTCACGCCGACGCCGAGGCCGAACTTGCCCTGCCGGTCGATTGGGGGCGTTACCGCCTCGAAGTTGAGGCGCCAAATGGTACCGGCCCGATGTCGAGCCATGAGTTTGATGCCGGCTGGTTTGTCGAGGCAACCTCCACCGAAACACCGGATGGCCTGGAAATTGCCCTCGACAAGGAACAATACAGGACGGGCGAGACAGCAAAACTGCGGGTAAGTCCCCGTTTTGCCGGTGAATTGCTGGTTGTTGTTGGCGCGGAAAAGCTGATCAAGACCTTCACAGCCCATGTGCCGGAAGGCGGCACGACGGTTGATATTCCGGTGACAGAAGATCTGGGGGCCGGCGCCTATGTGACGGCAACACTGTTCCGCCCCGGCGAGGCGAGTGAAAGCCGCATGCCAGCGCGCGCCATTGGCCTGAAATGGCTGAAGGTTGACCCCGCCGGGCGCCAATTGTCGGTCAAGCTTTCACCGCAGGAAAAAATCACGCCGCGCGGGCCGCTCGTCATCCCTGTAGAGGTTCAAAATGCCGGCGGCGAACAGGCCTATGTCATGGTGGCTGCGGTTGATGTCGGCATATTGAACCTCACCCGTTATCAGCCGCCAAATCCGGAAAACTGGTTTTTTGGTCAGCGTCAGCTGGGGCTGGAGCTGCGTGATATGTATGGCCGTCTGATTGACGGCTCGCTCGGCACCACCGGCAGGCTGCGCACTGGCGGCGACGGCGGCACCATGGCCGTGGAAGGAAGCCCGCCCACGGAAAAACTTGTCGCTTTCTTCTCCGGCCCCGTCGAACTCGACAATGAAGGCAAGGCAACCATTGAATTCAACATTCCGCAATTCAATGGCACCGCGCGTGTCATGGCCGTGGCCTGGACGAAGAATGCCGTTGGTCATGCCTCAACCGATGTCATCATCCGGGACCCGATCGTGCTGACAGCCGGTCTGCCGCGTTTCATGGCACCGGGCGATGAGGCGACAGTTACGCTCGATCTTGCCAATACGGATACGCCAGATGGTGATTATCATCTGACGATTGAAACCAGTGACAATCTGCATATCGCGCAAGATTCAATCCCTGAAACCGTGACACTGCAAGGCGGCAAACGGAAAACACTCAAACTGCCGCTCAAGGCAAGTGCCACCGGCTCTGGCAGCCTGATCATTCGCGTGGCAAATGATGCCGGCCTTTCCGTTGAGCAGAATTTGACACTGCCGGTTCGCCCGATCGATCTGCCGATCACCACCCGCAATGTGGTGAGCCTTCCGGGCAATGGCGGCAGCCTCAAAATCGATGGCGAACTTTTATCGCAAAGCCTGCTTGATGGTGCCTTTGTCAGCGTTGCTGTCATGCGCAGCGCAGCCTTTGATGTGCCATCGCTTCTGCTGGCACTCGACCGCTATCCCTATGGCTGCTCCGAACAGACCACGAGCCGTGCCCTGCCGCTGCTTTATCTGGGTGAAATGGCAGGCGCGATCCAGAGCGATTCCACACCGGATGACGAGGAGGAAATCAGAAAGCGCGTTCAGGATGCGATCTATCGTCTGGTAAACAATCAGTCATCATCAGGCTCCTTTGGCCTATGGGGTCCGGACGGATCGGGCGATCTGTGGCTTGATGCCTATGTCACCGATTTCTTCACCCGTGCGCGTGAAAAAGGCTATGACGTACCCAAGGAAGCCATGGTCGCGGCTTTGTCCAACCTGCAAAATTCGCTTGGTTACAATACAGACGTGGCCGAACGTGGCAGCGATATTGCCTATGCGCTCTATGTGCTGGCACGCAACAAAAAGGCCTCGATCGGGGATCTGCGCTATTACAGCGACACCCAGCTCGACAATTTCGCAAGCCCCATGGCGATGGCACAGATTGCGGCAGCGCTGGCGCTTTATGGCGACAATGAACGCTCCGACCGCGTGTTCAACGCAGCCCTTGCCCGTGCTGTAGCAAGCACGAACCATGATCTCAGCCGTTCCGACTATGGCTCGCGCCTGCGTGACAGTGCAGCCATCCTTGCCCTTGCCGCCGAGAAAAAGCCACAACCGCCTGTCCTGCCTGCCTTGATCAGGCTAGTGTCAGCGGCACGCGCGGATGCGACCCATCTGTCGACCCAGGATCAGGCCTGGATGCTGCTTGCCGCGCGCGGCCTCAATCAGGACAATGCCAGCATTGATCTTGCCGTGAATGGTGCCGAACATCGCGGCGCATTTGCGCAGCGTCTTGACGGCAGACAGCTAGAAGCCCAGCCGCTGCTTGTCACCAATCGCGGCAATAATCCGGTTGATGTGGTGGTCACCGCCGTTGCCCCGCCTGCGCAATCCCTGCCTGCCGGTGGTGATGGCTTCCGTATCGAGCGCAGCTATTATGCGCTCAATGGCGAGCCGGTTGACATCACCAGCGTGGAACAGAACGAACGCTATGTCGTGGTCTTGCGGATTGAGAACCTGCAAGACTGGCAGACACGCCTGCTGGTGAGCGACCTTCTGCCGGCCGGTCTGGAAATCGACAATCCGGGTCTGGTTTCCAGTGCAGATCTTGGCAATTTCCCGTGGCTGGAAAATACCGAGGCGGCCCATCTCGAATTCCGCGATGACCGTTTTGTCGCAGCTTTCGAACAGGCGGCAGGCACGAAAAAGCCGATCACGCTGGCCTATGTCGTGCGCGCCGTCACACCCGGCCTTTACACCCATCCGGCGGCAACAGTTGAGGACATGTACCGGCCGCAATTTTCTGCCCGCACCGCAACCCGCCTGATGGAGGTCACAGCGCCCTGATGATAAGGCGCCGGAAAATCCTGTTTGCCTTTGCCGCGCTGGTCATCAGCGCGGCAGCGCTTGTGGCTGGGCTTGGCTGGCTTGACAGAGCCTATCCGCCGCCCCTGCCGGAACGGTTGACAATTTCAACCGAAGTGCTTGATCGCGATGGCGAATTGCTGCGCGCCTATGCAACGCCGGATGGCTATTGGCGGCTCAATACGCGCATTTCCGATGTCGATCCGAAACTCATCAAAATGCTGATCGCCTATGAGGACAAGCGCTTTTATGAACATGGTGGCATAGATCCTGCCGCCCTTGGCAGGGCTGCGCTGCAACTCATCACCAATCAGCGCATTGTCTCCGGCGGCTCGACCCTGTCCATGCAGCTGGCACGTCTGATCGAGCCGCGCAGGCAGCGCAGCCTTGGCTCCAAACTCTTGCAGCTTGCACGCGCCATCCAGATTGAGCGGCGGCTCAGCAAGGATGAAATTCTCGAACGCTATCTGACGCTTGCCCCCTATGGCGGCAATCTTGAAGGCGTGCGTTCTGCCGCGCTGGCCTATTTCAACAAGGAGCCGAGAAGCCTCACATCGGCTGAAGCTGCCCTTCTTGTCGCCCTGCCGCAATTGCCGGAACGCCGCCGCCCCGACCGTGCGCCCGACAATGCACGAAAGGCGCGTGATCGCGTGCTTTCCCGCGTTGCCGAGGCAGGTGTGATTACGCATGACGATGCCGAACGCGCCCGCCTCGAATCCGTGCCCACCACACGTGCCGCCTTGCCTGCCTTGGCTGCCCATTTTGCCGATCTTGCCTTGCGCAAGGCGCCAATGGCGCCACACCATAAACTCACCTTGAAGAAATCGGTGCAAACCGGCCTTGAAGCTGCCGCGCGCGAGGCGGCACAAAGGCTTGGCCCGAAGGTTTCGGTCGCCATGGTTCTTGCCGACAGCCGCACAGGCGAAATTCTGGGTGAGGTCGGTTCCGCCGATTATTTTGATGGCAAACGGCAAGGCTGGATCGACATGACCCGCGCCATCCGCTCGCCCGGCTCGACTCTCAAGCCCTTCATCTATGGGCTTGCCTTTGAAGAAGGCCTCATTGCGCAGGAAACCATCATTTCCGACAGGCCATCTGATTTTTCCGGCTATCGTCCGCGCAATTTCGACATGAGCTATCAGGGTGATGTCAGCATCCGTCAGGCGCTGCAAATGTCGCTTAATGTGCCGGCCATCAGCCTGCTTGATGCGGTTGGGCCAGTGCGCCTGACCACCCGTTTCCGTCAGGCAGGCGTCACTCTGCAATTGCCGAGAGGCGAGGCGCCAGGGCTTGCCATCGGCCTTGGCGGAGCCGGCATCAGCCTGCGCGATCTGGTGCAGCTTTATACCGGCCTTGCCAATGGCGGGCGGACAAGTGCCTTGCGCGATGGCACCGAACCGTCCGAGCCTGCCTCCTCCACCGCTCCCATTCTTGATGAACGCGCGACATGGCAGATCGGCGACATTCTTTCCGGCGTCGTCCCGCCGCCCGGCGCGCCGCATCGCGGCATCGCCTACAAGACCGGCACGTCCTATGGCTATCGTGATGCATGGTCGGTTGGCTATGATGGCCGCCATGTGCTTGGCGTCTGGGTCGGGCGGGCAGATGGCGGTTCCGTGCCCGGCATTTCTGGCTTCACAACGGCAGCCCCCATCCTGTTTGACGCCTTTACCCGTTCTGGCGTGGCCATCGTGCCGCTGCCGCGTGCTCCCGCTGGCGCATTGCGCACCCCGCGCGCTGACCTGCCTGTGACGCTTACCCATTTCACCGCCACAAGCGAGGCGCTGCCCGTGGTCAAAACCACGCTGGAGCCTGCGCCGCGCATTGTCTTTCCGCCAGATGGCGCGCATATCGCCCTGAGTGATGCACAAGATGGCACGCCGCTTGTGCTGAAACTGCAAGGCGGTCGCGCGCCCTTTCGCTGGCTTGCCAATGACAAGCCCTTTGCCAATGCCGAGCGCCGTCGCACCGCGACATGGCAGCCGGACAGTACCGGCTCTTCAACCCTGACCGTCATTGATGCAGCCGGACGGGCGGCAAGCGTCAAGGTCGTGGTCGAATAGATCAGGGCGTTGAGCGGGAAACCCGCCCAACGCCCCGACAGTTCAGCCCCCCGCAGAGCTGATCCTATTTTTTCACATGTGCCTTCCAGTGCATCGGGCCGCCACGCCAACGCGGGAAGCCATAGCCATGGATTTCCACCAGATCAATATCGCTTGCCTGCTGGGCAATGCCTTCGGCCAGAATGGCTTCGCCTTCCGCCGCCATTTCGCTCACCAGATGTTCGCTGATCTCATCCAGCGTCATGGATGAGCTGCCCTGAATATGCGGCGCCAGCAATTCGGCCACGGCTGGCGATGGCTGTGGCGTGCGATTGCCTGGCACATAGTCATACCAGCCGCCGCTGGTCTTCTGGCCCTTGCGTCCGGCACGCACCAGAATATCGCCCAGCGTTTCCGGCACGTCCTGCCCCGCCGCACGCGCACCTTCGCGTTGCAGGAAGGCGATATCGAGACCGCCCAGATCCTGTGCCTCGAATGGCCCCATGGCGAAGCCGAACCTGCGCATGGCGGCATCGACATCGGCAATCGCCACGCCCTGGCGCACCAGGGCTTCAGCGGCCGCACGATAGCGCTTCAGGATACGGTTGCCGATGAAGCCTTCACAGATACCGGCCTCAACCGGCATTTTGCCAAGCTGGCGTGCCAATGCAAAGCCGGTTGCAATGGTTTCCTTCGCGCTTTCCGGCGTCGGCACGATTTCCAGAAGGCGCATGATATTGGCCGGGCTGAAGAAATGCAGGCCGATAAAGCGCGATGGATTGGGCAGGCCTTCCACGATCAGGCGCGGATCAAGATAGGACGTGTTGGTGGCCAGAATTGCATCTTCGCGGCAGACCTTGCCAAGACGTGCGAACACATCGCGCTTGACGCCGATTTCCTCAAACACGGCCTCGATCACCAGATCGACATCGCCCAGACTGTCATAGCTGGTCGAGCCGGTCACACCCGCCATGCGATCAGCCGCAGCCTCTTCCGTCAGCTTGCCGCGTTTGACGCCGCCATCAAAAATGCCCTTGATATTGGCAAGTCCACGCGCCAGCGCCTCTTCATCACGCTCGATCAGGATCACCGGCAGGCCGGCATCGCGCAGGGTTGCGGCAATGCCAGCCCCCATGGTGCCGCCACCAATGACGGCAGCAGAATGGATCGCGCGCGTTTCAACATCCTTGTAACGTGCCGGGCGCGGCGCAGCGCGCTCTGCAAAGAATACGGCGCGCAGCGCCGCAGCCTGTTCCGAGCCACGCAGTTCAAGAAAAGTTTCGCGCTCGAAGGCCATGGCGCTCACAAAATCACTTTCGCTTGCCTTGCGCAGGCAGGCAAGCGCACGCACCGGCGCCACTTCGCCCTTGGCACGCTTTTTCACATCGGCTTCCAGCTTCTGCCATTCAGCCTCACCAAGCTTTTCAACCGGGCGCCCGGAAATCGGCAGCGGCAATGGCTGGCCAAGTGCCTTTTGAGCAAAGCTGATGGCCTCGGCAACGAGATCGTCACCGACAACGGCATCAATCAGGCCGATTTCGAGTGCCTTTGGCGCTTTCACCGGCTTGCCGATGGTCACCATTTCAACCGCATTGGCAAGGCCAACAAGGCGCGGCGTACGCACCGTGCCGCTGGCGCCCGGCACAATGCCAAGGGTGACTTCCGGCAGGCCGAGCGAGGCACTCTTGACCGCCACCCGGAAGCGGCAACCCATTGCCACTTCCAGCCCGCCGCCAAGGGCAGAACCATGGATGGCAGCAACCCATGGCTTTTTCGCCTGTTCAATGCGTGTCACCAGATCGGGCAGATGCGGCGGCATGGGTGGTTTGGAAAATTCGGAAACATCCGCGCCAGCAATGAATGTGCGTCCGGCACAATGCAGCACGACCGCTTCCACGCCGCTATCTGCGTCAAGCCTTTCCGCTGCATTCCATAGAGCTTCGCGCAAGGCGTGGCTCAAGGCGTTAACGGGTGGATTATCGACGGTCACAACCGCGATATTTCCATGATTTTCGATGGCGAGAATGCTCATTTCAAATTCCCAAATAGGCTTCGCGAATGCGGGGGTCGGCGATCAGCTCTTCCGCAGTTGCGGTCATGCTGATTTTTCCCGTTTCCATGACATATCCGCGATCGGCGATTTTGAGCGCCGCATAGGCGTTCTGCTCAACCAATAGAACAGTGACGCCTATGGACTTCAGATTCTTGACCACGTCAAGAATTTGCTGCACCAAAATCGGTGCAAGGCCCATGGAAGGCTCATCCAGCAACAGGCAGGTTGGCCGTCCCATCAGCGCACGGGCAATGGCCAGCATCTGCTGCTGCCCGCCCGAAAGACCGCCAGCGGCGAGGTTGCGCTTTTCCTTCAGGATAGGGAACATCTGGAAGGCGTCTTCCATGTCCTTTTCCACGCGCGCATCGTTAAACAGGAAAGCGCCGAGACGTAAGTTTTCCTCAACCGTCAGATTGGTGAAGATCTGCCTGCCTTCCGGCGATTGCGCCAGACCATGACGCAGGCGCTTATAGGCCGGCACACCAATCAGATTTTCACCACGGAAAATGATCGAACCGCCGGATACGGGTTGAATGCCGGACAGACATTTGAGCAAGGTTGTCTTGCCCGCACCATTGGCACCGACAACCGTGACGACTTCGCCTGAATCCACGCGCAGATCGATGCCGTGGAGCACTTCAATACGCCCGTAATGGGAACGCAGCCCCTCAACCGTTAGCATTCGCGCCTCCTTCGGTACCGAGGTAAGCGGCAATCACTGCCGGATTCTGGCTGACCGTAGCCGGATCACCCTCGGCAATCTTGCGTCCATGATCAAGAACCACAATGTGGTTGGAAATGCGCATGACCATTTTCATGTCGTGCTCAACCAGAAGAATGGCGACACCCGACTTTGCCACTTCCGCAATCAGATGATCGATCTCTTCGGTTTCAACCGCATTGCAGCCGGCAGCCGGCTCATCAAGCAGCAGAACCTTTGGTGACAGCGCCAGGGCGCGGGCAATTTCCAGACGCTTCAATGCGCCATAGGAAAGCGTGCCAGCCTCACGTTCCGCCACGCGTTCAAGACCCACGCGCTTGAGCAGCTCAAACGCGCCTTCCTCGGCGATCCTTGCGCGCTTGCGCGAGGAAGACAGGCTCAGGAGATCGGAAATCACCGGGCCCTTTTCTTTCAGGTGATAGCCGGTAATCGCATTTTCCAGCACGGTCATGTTCTGGAAAATCTGCAGGTTCTGGAACGTGCGCGACATGCCGCGGCGCGCCAGAAGATGCGGCGAAATCGCCGTGACATCTTCCCCTTCCAGAAGAACACGCCCGGCACTTGGCTTGTAGACGCCGGAGATCATGTTGAACAGCGTCGTCTTGCCGGCACCATTCGGCCCGATGACCGAGACAATCTCGCCAAGATTGACCGAAAAACTCACATCAGCAACAGCCTGAAGTCCTCCGAAGCGGATACTCAAGCCTTCAACCTGCAACAGGCTCATTCACCCCTCCCCCGGATAAGCTTGGCAATCGACGGCAACAGGCCATCGCGCATGAAGATCATGACCAGCATCATGATGAGACCAAGGACAAGCTGTTCATATTCGGCAAAGACAGTGAGAACCTGTGGCAACAGAGTGAGGATCGTTGCCCCCAGAATGCCACCCAGAACCGAGGCCGCACCACCCAGCACCGCCATGGTGACCATTTCGATCGAGTGCATGTAGCCTGCAACATCGGGTGTCACGAACTTGTTCTGCAAGGCAAGCAGCGAACCTGCGACCGAAGCATAGACAGCGGAAATGACGAAGGCATTGAGCTTCTGTTTCGCCACATCGACGCCAACCGTGGAGGCGGCGATTTCGGAACTGTGCAGCGCGCGCAGTGCACGCCCCGTCGGGCTGTGCTGCAGATTGAGCGCAATCCATGCGCCAATAAGCAGGAAAATGCCGCAGAACGCATACCAGAACTCACCATTGGAAAGGTTGAGGCCCCAGTCTTTCAGGAGCGCGCGCAGGCCCAGATCCGGCACATCAATACCGTCCGGCCCACGGGTAATGTCGCGTTCATTGCTGAGCACCATGGCAATCAGGATGCCGAAGCCAAGGCTTGCCACCGCCAGATAATAGCCCTTGAGCTTCAGGATCGGTCGGCCAACCACCCAGGCAATCACGCCGGACAGAAACGCGCCCAGAACCGCGGCAAGCCCCGGATGAATGCCAAGATAAATGGGCAGAAGCGCACAGGCATAGGCACCAATCCCGGCAAAGCCGGCATGGCCAAGGCTGATCTGGCCGGCGAAGCCGGTCAGGATGACCATGCCGATCACGGCAATGCTGTTGATGAAAATCACTGTTCCGACGCGGAAATAATATCCGGACGGGAA
This sequence comes from Daeguia caeni, assembly GCF_042653845.1. NCBI lineage: Bacteria > Pseudomonadati > Pseudomonadota > Alphaproteobacteria > Hyphomicrobiales > Brucellaceae > Daeguia > Daeguia caeni. Next base: position 25,691 of record NZ_JBHSEL010000045.1, read on the forward strand.
AAAGATCGGCGCAAGCGCGATGATGATTGCAAGCGCAAGAAGTGTCGCGGATTTAGCGGATAATTTCATGATCACACCCGTTCTGTACGCTTGATGCCGAAAATGCCCTGCGGCATGGCAAAGAGAACAACGAGAATGACCACGAAGGCCGCGGCATCCTTGTATTGGGAGCTGACATAGCCGGCGGTAAGCGACTCGAACAAGCCAAGCAGAATGCCGCCAACAAGCGCACCGAGCGGGTTGCCCATGCCGCCCAGCATGGCGGCGGCAAAGCCCTTGAGCGCCATGGCAATGCCAATGTCATAGCTCGTATTGGTAATCGGGGTGATGAGAATGCCGGCCAGCGCGCCAATGGCCGCCGACAGGGCAAAGGACATGGTCATCACCCAGTTGGTGTTGATGCCGACAAGCTGTGCGGCAAGGCGGTTATTGGCAGTTGCCAGAACCGCACGGCCTGTCAGGGTGCGGGTGAAGAACAACCAGAGCGCAATGAATACGGCAATGCCGCCGAGAATGACCCATATGCTCTGCGGCAGGATGGTGGCGCCGAGAATATGGATTGGGTCATCGCCAGAAAATGCTGGAAAACGATGCAATTGTTTGCCGAATACAAGTTGTGCCGCGCCGCGGATGAAGATCGATGCACCAATGGTGATGATGATCAGCGAGACAACCGGCGCGCCGCGTGCAGGCTCAATGGCAAGCTTGTTCAGCAGGACACCCACGACCGCTGTCAGTACGATGGCGATCAGGCAGGCCAATGGCAACGGCAGGCCGGCGGCATAGGCGAAAACGGTGATCATGCCGCCCAGCATGACGAATTCGCCCTGTGCGAAATTCACCACATCAGAGGCGTTGTAGATGATCGTAAAACCGAGGGCGAGCAAGGCGTATACCGCGCCAACCGTCACCCCCGAAAGAAGGAATTGCATGAGTTCAGGCATTATGCCGGCTCCAGGTTAGCTGTCCGCGAACAAGGTGCACCAAGAGCGGTTCCGTTCCCGGCCGGAGGCGGAACCGTCCATCGATCTGTTTCCCATGCCCGCAAGGAAAAGCCTTGCGGGCATGCGGACATCAACATTCATTGCAGAAAGAACCTGCCTTTTCATGCGGCAGGCCATGGCTGCCCGCAGGCAGCCATTCAAGCCTATTCAATGAGGGTCCACTTGCCGTCCTTGATTTCCAGCATGCGGAATGCACTGAGGTCGAGGCCGAGATGGTCATCCGGCTTCATGGTCACGATGCCCGTGGTGCCAACCAGACCAGAGGTCTGTTCAATGGCATCACGGATTGCTTCCGGCTCGGTGGAACCGGCACGCTTGATGGCATCCACGAGGATGTTGAAGGCATCATGCGCATAGCCACCGAAGGTCGAAACAGCCGCATTGTTCTTATTTTCGAAGTCCGTCTTGTAAGCGACGACGACAGCCTTCTGCGGATCATCATCCTTGAGCAGATCGGAAACGATCAGCGCCGTGCCGGGCAGACGTACACCTTCAGCCGCCTTTGCGCCGGCAAGCTTGATGAAGCCGTCCGAAGCCACGCCATGCGACTGATAGAGCGGCAGGTCGATGCCAAGCTGGGCATAGTTGCGGGTGACGATCGACGGACCCTGACCAAAGCCCGGATTGAGGATAGCCTGAATGCCCTTGGCACCACGCAAATTGGTAAGCTGCGGCGTCATGTCGGCATCCTGCGGGCCATAGGTTTCTGCCGCGACGATCTCGATGCCGTAATCGCCGACGACCTTCTTGCACTGCGCTTCCATCGAGGCGCCAAAACCGTCCGTACCGGAGATCAGGCCGATCTTGGTGATGCCCTGCTTCTTCATGTCCTCGAAGATTTTCTGGCAGGCCATACGGTCGGTATGCGGGGTCTTGAAGACGAATTTGCGCACCGGATCGATGATTTCGATTGCGCCGGCAAGCGAGATGAACGGAACCTTGGCATCTTCTGCCACAGGGATGATCGACATCGATGTGCCGGTGGTCGTGCCGCCGATAATGGCGACGACTTCATCATCCTCGACCAGGCGTGTTGCAAAGGTACGCGCCTTGTTCGGATCGCCATTGTCGTCATAAAGAACGAGCTTGATCTTTTCGCCATTGATGCCGCCTTCCGCATTGAGCTTTTCGGTCAGCATTTCAAGCGTCTTGGCTTCCGGGTCCCCCAGATAGGAAGCAGGACCTGTGGCTGAAACGGTCGCACCAATGACAATATCGGCCTGTGCTGCGACTGTCATGCCAAGTGCCATGATGGTTGCCATGGCGGTCATTGTAATTTTCTTCATGTAACTCCTCCCGAGAGTAAAACAGATTACTGTTTCAAAGGTCTTCTCCACATCACGCGACGGAAGCGGTTGGCGACAAAAGCCGTATCCGTCAGGCTGGCATTACCTGCCGGATTTCCGCCCGTTACGTGAAAATCACTGAATGCGGCTGACTGGTTGACGAAAATATTGCCAGTCAGATTGATCGAGAGATTAACCGCAGCCTGCGAAAACGCGTCAATGGCCGTTTCGATGCGTTGTTCATCCGTATCGTATAGTGCTGCCGTTATTGCCCCTTTATGGCTGGCCACAGCAGACGCCTTCGCAATGCCGTCCTCTGCATCAGCCACAGGGACGATGAAGGCGATAGGGCCGAACCACTCATCGATGTAATTGGCCTGATTGGCATCTTCAATTACAACAATCAGCGGGCTTGCCGTGCGTTCACCCTCGATTGCAGTACTATCGCGCAGGATCCTGCCAAGGCCGCGCGCCCTGTTCAACCGTTCAATCGTTGCCGGATTGGCGACAGTGCCGCAAACACCAAGGGCACGCGCCGGATCGCCAAGCAGACGATCAACCGCCGAAGCAATGCCTTCTGCAACTTCATCAAAGGATTTGCGCCCTTCATCCGTCTCGATACCCGCCTGCGGCACATAGATATTTTGCGGCGCGGTACACATTTGGCCGGAATAAAGCGAGAGCGAAAAGGCAATATTGCTGCACATGCCCTTGAAATTGTCACTCGCAGCAATGACAATCGTATTGACGCCCGCCTCTTCCGTATAGACATCGGCCTGCGGCGCATTGGCCCGCACCCATGCGCCAAAGGCGCTTGAGCCAGTGTAATCAATGATGCGCACGGCAGGGTTCGTGACGAGATCACGGGTGATCTCCTTGCCCGGCTCATCAACAGCGAGAAGCACAACATCCTGCGGCAGGCCCGCTTCAGCCAGAACTTCACGCGCAACCCGCACGGTCAGCGCCAGCGGCAGAATGGCATTCGGATGCGGCTTGACGATCACCGGATTGCCGGTGGCAAGGCTTGCAAACAAGCCAGGATAGGAATTCCAGGTCGGGAAGGTCTGACAGCCAATCACCAGCGACAGGCCACGCGGCACGATCCGCCAGTGTTTTTCCAGCCGAATCGGATCACCCTTGTCATTCGGCTTTTCCCAGATGGCACTTGATGCATAACGCGTCATTTCATCATAGGCTGAAACAATGGCCTCCAGCGCACGATCCTGTGCATGCGGCCCACCAGCCTGAAAGGCCATCGGGAAGGCCTGACCGGTCGTATGCATCACCGCATGACCAAAAACGAAGCTCAACCTGTTCAGCCGGGTGACGATTTCCACACAAATGCCGACACGCTGTTCAGGCGAAAGAGCCGCCCATTGCGGCTGGGCAGCCCTTGCGGCTGCGATCAATTGTTCCGGTGAAGCAGCAGGATAGGTAATGCCGAGATCTTTGCCCCAGGGAGAAACTTCGCTACCGATCCGGCCTTCTTCCGGATGTCCGGGCAGCGCAAAAGCCTGACCAATGAGCGCATTGAATGCAGCCTCACCGTCTGGCTTGGCCGCTTCTCCATAAAACTTGGCGCTTGGAATTTCCTGAAACGGAGCCCAATATCCACGTGCATAAACAGCCGCACGTGCAGCCTCAATCAGATCACGATGGCGTGCAAAATAATCCGGCATCAACAACCCCTCCTCTACGGTTTAATATTGACCGGCCGGTCGGTTTATGCAACAAAAATTTTCATAAGCGCTACAAATTGTGCAGCGCGGGAGGATTGAATGACTCAGTCTGATACTGTTTTGGTAACGCTGGCCGACGGCGTGCTTCAGCTCGTCCTGAATCGCCCTGACAAGCTGAATTCCTTCAACGAAGAAATGCATATGGCCCTGCGTGCAGCATTCGAGCGTGCGCATTCGGACAATAGCGTTCGCACCGTTCTGCTCACGGGAGCAGGCCGTGGTTTCAGCGCCGGTCAGGATCTTGGCGACCGTGATCCGCGCAAAGGGGGCCCGGCCCCGGATCTCGGCCATACGCTGGAAACCTTCTACAACCCGACATTGCGTCTGATTCGCTCGCTGAGCAAACCGGTAATCTGCGCGGTCAATGGTGTTGCAGCCGGTGCGGGTGCCAATATTGCCTTTGCCTGTGATATTGTCTTTGCCGCGCGTTCGGCCAAATTCATTCAGGCATTTTCCAAGATTGGCCTTGTACCGGATGCAGGCGGCAGCTGGCATCTGGCACGCATTCTGGGCGAACCCCGCGCCAAGGCTTTGGCGCTGACGGCAGAGCCATTGACGGCCGAACAGGCTGCCGAATGGGGGCTGATCTGGAAAGCAGTGGACGATGAAAAACTGCTGGAAACCGCACATGCGCTTGCGCTTTCCCTTGCCAAGGGCCCGACACGCGGCCTTGGCCTGACAAAACAGCTCATTCAGGCTGCAGCAACCAACAGTCTCGACCAGCAGCTCGACCTTGAACGCGATTATCAGCGCGAGGCAGGCCGCACCAAGGACTATGCCGAAGGCGTCACCGCATTTCTGGAAAAGCGTCCGGCCAATTTTCGGGGGGAGTAGCCATGGATCAGCAGACCAATCTCACGCCACAGCAGATTGCCGAAAAATCGGCTGAAGCCATGTGGAAAGGCGATCATGCCAGCCAGAAGCTCGGCATGAAGCTCGAATCGGTTTCGCCTGGCTGTGCTGTCATGTCGATGGAAATCACCGCGGCCATGTCCAATGGCCATGGCAATTGCCATGGTGGCTATATTTTCACGCTTGGCGATAGCGCCTTTGCCTTTGCATGCAACAGCCACAATGAAATTGTGGTCGCACAGCATTGTTCGATCACCTTCATTGCGCCGGGTCGCGTCGGCGACCGTCTGACTGCAGAAGCGCGCGAAGTATCCAAGCGCGGCCGCTCCGGCATTTATGACATTCGCATTACCAACCAGAAAGGCGAGCATATCGCCGAGTTTCGCGGTCATTCGCGTACTTTGTCTGGCACGCATTTTTAGGAAGCGCTTGCGCTTTCTGGACAGATTTGGAGGAAATCATGGAAAATTTGGCACCGCGGCCAGGCGATCTTGAGCCTATTGAAACCGCATCCCGCGACGAGATTTCGGCATTGCAGCTGGAGCGGATGAAATGGTCGCTCAAGCATGCCTATGAAAACTCACCCTTCTATCGCAAGCGCTTTGATGAAAATGGTGTACATCCTGACGATCTGAAGACCCTGTCGGATCTGGCGAAATTCCCGTTCACCTACAAGACCGACCTGCGCGATACCTATCCGTTCGGCATGTTCGCCGTGCCGCGTGAAAAACTGACGCGCATCCATGGCTCGTCGGGCACCACCGGCAAGCCAACCGTCGTCGGCTATACGGAAAAGGACATCAACACCTGGGCCGATCTCGTTGCCCGCTCCATCCGCGCCTCTGGCGGTCGCCCGGGCGACATCGTACATGTCTCCTATGGCTATGGCCTGTTCACCGGCGGCCTTGGCGCACATTATGGCGCTGAACGCCTGGGCTGCACGGTCGTGCCCATGTCGGGCGGCATGACCGAACGTCAGGTCAGCCTCATCCAGGACTTCAAGCCGCGCGTGATCATGGTCACGCCGTCATACATGCTCTCCATTCTGGACGAGTTCCGCCGTCAGGGCATTGATCCGCGCGAAAGCTCGCTGGCGGTCGGCATTTTCGGCGCCGAACCATGGACGAACGCCATGCGCAAGGAAATCGAGGAAGCCTTCGACATGCATGCCGTCGACATTTATGGCCTGTCGGAAATCATGGGGCCGGGCGTAGCCAATGAATGCGTGGAAACCAAGGACGGTTTGCATTTCTGGGAAGACCATTTCTACCCGGAAATCATCGATCCGACCACCGGCGAGGTTCTGCCGGACGGTGAACTGGGCGAGCTTGTCATCACCACGCTGACCAAGGAAGGTCTGCCGATGATTCGCTATCGCACGCGCGACCTCACCCGTCTTCTGCCGGGCACCGCGCGCTCGATGCGCCGCATTGAAAAGATCACTGGCCGCAGCGACGACATGATCATCCTGCGCGGCGTCAATGTGTTCCCGACCCAGATCGAGGAACAGATCCTGAAATGCCGAGGCCTTGCACCGCATTTCTATATCGAGCTTACCCGTGCCGGCCGCATGGACAACATGGTCGTCCATGTTGAAGCCATGCCGGAAGCAGCCGAACAGAGCGCACGTGATTATTCCGCCAAGGAACTTGCCCATCACATCAAGAGTGTCGTTGGCGTGTCGACCAAGATCACCGTGCATGATCCGAATGCCATTGCACGCTCCGAAGGCAAGGCAAAGCGTGTTGTAGACAATCGTCCACGCGGTTAAATATCCATTCCCGGCAGGGCTCTGCCTTGCCGGGAAATCCCATAAAGCAAGAAACGCCCGCAGGGCGCACAACCCTTGATTGATCACGCAAGTCACAATTGACGAAGCGCGATTGATCTCGTCGACACTGAAAGGCAAAGCAATGGCTCGCACACGGGCTGCAGATTTTGAGGAAAAACAGCACAGCATTCTGATCAGTGCTGCGGCGGTTTTTGCCGAACAGGGTCTGGAAAAAGCCTCCATGTCGCAAATTGCTGCGCAGCTGAAGGTCTCCAAGGCACTGCTTTATCATTATTATCCGAGCAAGGATGCGTTGATTTTCGCCATTATCAACACGCATCTGGTTGAGCTCGATGCCAATGTCGCCGCAGCCGATGACAAGAATTTGCCAGCGCCGGCAAGACTGCGCAAAATGGTTGGTGCGGTGCTTGAATGTTATCGCGGTGCCGACAACCAGCACAAGCTGCAGCTGAACGCCACTCCCGCCTTGAGTGATGAGCAGCGCAACATCATCACCGACATAGAACGCCGTATCGTGCGTCGCTTTTCAGCAGTGATTCGTGAAATTTGCCCGCATCTGGACAAGCCGGAACGGCCTCTCCTGATGCCCGTCACCATGTCGCTGTTCGGCATGTTGAACTGGGTCTATCTCTGGTTCAAGGAAGGCGGTTCCATTACCCGCGAAGACTATGCGGATGTTGCAACCACGCTCATTCTGGAAGGCGTCAAGGCCGTTCGCTGATCCACTTTAATCAGCTTTTCTTTTCATACCCCGCCAGCCACGATCCGGCTGGCGGGGCTTTTCATATATCCACTCGCGCAAGGCGAAGCGGCAGTTCACTGATTGATGACCGGTGCAAGATCTGGGCGTCCATCAGGACGCACCAGACTGAACACGCAGGCCCTATGCCTTGTCCCAGGTCTTTGCCACCATGGTCAGCACGTCATATTGCGCAACCAGTGCGCCATTCTGATTGGTAACCTGGCAATCCCAGGCAACCTCGCCATGTTCCGAGGTCGGACGTGGATTGATTGCCTTGCAGGTCAGGCGAACCTGCAACGTGTCACCAAAATAGACCGGCGTCAGGAAGCGCAGATTGTCCACGCCGTAATTGGCAAGAACCGGGCCTGGCGCTGCATCGACAAACAGGCCGGCGGCAAAGGATACGATCAGATAGCCATGGGCAACACGGTCATCGAAGAACGGATTGGCCTTGGCGGCTTCGCTATCCATATGCGCATAGAAGGTGTCGCCGGTGAAATGCGCGAAATGTTCGACATCTTCCCTGGTGATGGTGCGCTTTGCGGTGATGATCTGATCACCAATCTTGAGTTCGGCAAGCGACTTGCGGAAAGGATGGCCTTCATGGCGCACGGGTGCGCCCTCCATCCAGCGGCCAGCCACGGCCGACAGCAGTTCAGGTGCTCCCTGAACCGCGGTGCGCTGCATATAATGCATGACACCGCGCATGCCACCCATTTCCTCACCACCACCAGCACGGCCCGGACCGCCATGAACGAGGCCAGCCAGCGGCGAACCGTGGCCTGTCGATGACTTGGCTGAGGTGCGGTTCCCAATCAGGATACGGCCATGCCATGGCGCAATGCCAAGCACGGCCTCGCGGGCAATCGTGCTATCGTTGGTAAAGACCGAGGCCACCAGGGAACCCTTGCCGCGCGCGGCCAGCGCAATGGCATCATCCAGCGTGTCATAAGGCATGACCGTGGCAACTGGGCCAAAGGCCTCGACATCATGGATGGCCTTTGCCTCGAATGGCTTGTCGCAATAAAGCACGATGGGGTTGAGGAAGGCGCCCTTTTCCGGATCGCCCGAGACCACTTCCACCTTGTCCGGATTGCCGATGACGATTTCGGCATCAGCCTGAAGATCACGGATGCGCGCACGCACTTCCTCGCGCTGGGCAAGGCTTGCCAGCGCACCCATGGTCACACCTTCCTGATCCGGCAGGCCAAGCGCAACCTTGGCAAGACGCGCCTTCAGCGCCTCGATCACTGCCTCAACCCGGTCACGCGGAACCATGACGCGGCGGATGGCCGTGCATTTCTGTCCAGCCTTGGCGGTGATTTCACGCGCAACCTCGCGTACGAACAGATCAAATTCCGGCGTTCCCGGCTCGGCATCACTGCCGAGGATCGAGGCATTGAGACTGTCGGCCTCCATGTTGAAGCGAACAGAATTGGCCACGATCGCCGGATGGGTCTTGAGCTTCTGGCCGGTTGCGGCAGACCCTGTGAAGGTTACGACATCCTGCGCCGTGACATGATCGAGCAGATCGCCAACCGAACCGCAGATGAGCTGCAATGCGCCTTCCGGCAGGATATTGAGCTCGATGATGCGGCGCACCATCAGTTCGGTAAGATAGACCGTCTGACTTGCAGGCTTGACGATGCAGGGCACGCCGGCAATCAGCGTTGGCGCAATCTTTTCCAGCATGCCCCAGATCGGGAAATTATAGGCATTGATATGCACGGCCGCGCCCAGAAGCGGTGTATAGATGTGCTGGCCGGAAAAACTGTTGTCGCGCGAGAGAACTTCCACATCTCCATCAAGCAGGACGGGACGGTTTGGCAGTTCACGGCGCGCCTTGGACGAGAAGGACAGCATCGTGCCGATGCCACCTTCAATGTCGATCCAGCTGTCAGAGCGCGTCGCACCGGTGCGGTAGCTCTCGGTATAGAATTCCTCCTTCATGCCCATCAGGGCCTGACCGAGCGCCTTCAGCATGGCGGCACGGTCATGGAAGCTAAGCGCGCGCAGCTTTGTGCCGCCAACCTTGCGGGCATAATCCAGTACTTCGGCAAAATCGATCCCGCTGGAATCGATCAGCGCGACCGTTTCACCGGTTGCCGCATCCAGAAGCGGCTGACCGTCTTTTGCGCCAGCCGTCCAACGTCCGCAAACATAGCTTTCAAGGCGGCGCGTTGCAGCGCTAACAGAGACGTTCATTGGCAGTTCCTTTGCATCATGGGAGATTTCTCGGTTTCGTGGCGTGTCATTGCCAAATCTCAAAGGCCAAGGCTTTTCAAACGCTCCGCAACAAGCGCTTCCCATTGCGCAAGCAGCGTTTCGTTCGGGATATGGCGCAGACCAAATCTTGCCAGCATGTCATAGCGCGCAGAACCGGCAACGCCGAAGCTTGCGGCAACACGCGGTTTCCAATAGGCAATTGCCGCTTCGATCCCGGCCTTGTTGGCCGCATTGGCGGCAAGCTTGGCAAGTCCTTCCAGGCCAAGCTCGGTATGGCGCTTTTCACGCGGGGCGATTTCGCGAAGGGTTTCAGCAAGCGGCGTGTAGGAAATACGTGTCATTTCAGCCATTTTCACTTCCGTGGCCAAACCCTGCAGCACATTCATCACCACTGCATCAATCCAGCCTGTGATCGGATAATGAAAGACGGACAGGCGCATGTCGCCGCCGGTGCGCGTCGAGCCGAGATCCGCATTGCGTTCAACACGCGCAGCCCAGTCATATTGCGCCTGATAGCGCTCGACATCCGTACCAAAACTTGCCATGACCATCAGCACACGCTCGGCATGATCCGCCTTTTCCAGCGTGATGCGGCTTGCCGCGATGCGCTCCTTGATACCGGGCGCAAAGTTGATGGAATCGGCAAAGCCAGCCGAAGCAGCGAGCTCACTATCAACAAATGAGGACATCAGGCGCATCAGCTCACCACGATAGCGCGCTGGAACATTATCCGGAGAAGTGAGCACGCCTCCCTTTGCCAGATAGTCTTCAATATTCATTGTCTCGGACATGGCTCCCTCCCAATTTCCGATCATGCCGGGGAAACGGAGCGGTCCGCCCATATCGGAGCCGCTCCATCATCTATCCTGCGTCTTACTCGTCGAAGCTGACGACGACGCGGTCGCTCAAGGGCTGTGCCTGACAGCTCAGCACGTACCCGGCACGCACCTCATAATCCTCCAGCGCGTGGTTGACGGCCATGTCGACCTCGCCTTCGAGCACCTTGCAGCGGCAGGTCGAGCAGATGCCGGCCTTGCACGAATAAGGGGCATCGATATTGGCTTCGAGGGCTGCATCCAGAATGGTCCGGCCATCCCTGGCGATCTCGATCGTGCGGCTGGCGCCATCAAGCTTGATGACCGCGCTGATCGTCTCGCCCATCGGAGCAGCACTTTCCGTTGTCACCGGCGCACGACGGCGCGTCGGCTGGCTCGCGGCAAACAGTTCGAACTTGATCTGCGAGTCCTCGAAGCCATGATCACGCAGCGAAGCGGAAATTGTCAGCATCAGCTCTTCCGGGCCGCAGATGAACACGGTATCCACCGACTTCGGATCAACCCAGTTGGCAAACAGCGCCCTGATCTTTTCCTCATCGATGCGTCCGGTGAACAGATCGATTTCCTGCGCATCGGCCTTGAGGATATGGATGACCGAAAAACGACCGAGATAGAGGTTCTTCAGATCTTCCAGCTCTTCGCGGAACATGATCGACGAGATCTGGCGATTGGCATAAACCAGCGTGAATTTCGACTTCGGTTCACGCGAAAGCGTCGACTTGATGATCGACAGGATCGGCGTGATGCCGGAGCCTGCGGCAAAGCCGAGATAATGCTTTTCAGCCTCCGGATCGAGCGGCGTGTAGAAACGGCCCATCGGCGGCATGGCGTCAATCTCGGTACCGGGGACGAGATTGTCATTGGCCCAGCTTGAGAACAGACCGTCCTTGACGCGCTTGATGCCGACACGGATCACGCCTTCATCCACGCCAGAGCAGATCGAATAGGAACGGCGGACTTCTTCACCATCAAATTCACGGCGCAGCGTCAGATATTGTCCCTGGATGAAATTGAAATGTTCGCGGTCTTCGTCACGCGGTTTCAGCGTTACGACCACTGCGTCACGTGTGTCATGCACGACATCCGTGACCGTAAGAGGAAAAAAACGTGCCATAGGCGCTCCTCCGCATCCTCAGATGCATTTGAAATAGTCAAAGGGTTCCAGACAGTCCAAACAACGGTAATTCGCCTTGCAGGGCGTGGAGCCAAACTGACTGACCTTTTCCGTCTTCGTGCTGTGGCAGCGTGGGCATTCGATGATAAGTGGCGCATTGCTGCCAAGGCGCTGAATACGGGCTGCCAGTCGTCCATCGGCTGCGGTGCCATCCACGGGCGGCGCAATGCCATAGGCTTTCAGCTTTTCACGCGCTTCCGGCGTGATCCAGTCGGTTGTCCAGGCAGGAGACAACTGACGGACAAGCTTCAGCTTTTCTATTCCGTGCTCACGCAGCGCCTTTTCAATATCGAGATTGATGATCGACGTTGCCGGGCAGCCGGAATAGGTTGGCGTAACGGTGACGACGAGCGTGTCGTCGTCCCAGGCCACATCGCGGATGATGCCGAGATCCGTCAGGCTGATGACTGGAATTTCCGGGTCCGGTATTTCCGATAGCCATTCCCAGACCTGTGCAGTTTCGGGTCGGCTCGCTATCGTCATGGCCGTTACCACGTACAGCCAGGGTAAGCGCGCTGCAGGAATTGCAGATCGGCCAGGATGTAGCCCAGATGTTCGGTATGGACACCACGCTTGCCGCCCTTGTGAGCATATTTGCTGTCAGGCACCTTCAGCGTTGCTTCCGCCAGAACCGGATAGACCTTCGCTTCCCAGCGTGCCTTCAGCGCACTTGGCAACGGAGCAATCCCTGCCTCTGCCATGGCCTCATCAACAGCATCGTCCTGGAACATTTCACCCGTATAGCTCCACAGGCTGTTCAATGCGGCCTGCGTGCGGTTATGGCTTTCCTGCGTACCGTCACCCAGACGAATGATCAGATCGGCCGACCGCTCATAGTGATAGGCGACTTCCTTGGCCGCCTTTTCGGCAATCTCGGCCACGCGCTTGTCGGACGATGACTTCAGGCTTTCCAGCAGTTCGATGTGGAAGGCATCGAACAGGAACTGACGCATCAGCGTGAAGGCGAAATCGCCATTCGGGCGTTCGACCAGCAGGACATTGCGGAATTCATGCGCATCACGCAGATAGGCAAGATTGTCGGCCGTGCGGCCCTTGCCTTCCACTTCGCCGGCAAGGCCAAGCCAGAGCTGGGTCTGGCCGATCAGGTCAAGCGCCATATTGGCAAGGGCAATGTCCTCTTCCAGCGCGGGCGCATGTCCGCACCATTCCGAGCAGCGGTGGCCAAGGATGAGCGCATTGTCGCCAAGGCGCAGCAGCCACTCAAAGAGATCCGAATTCGAAACGGTCTGTGCCATTACATGTGCCCCACTTCTTCCGGAATCTCGAAAAAGGTCGGATGACGATAGACCTTGGAATTGGACGGCTCGAACAGCGGGCCCTTGTCCGAAGGCGAAGAGGCAAAGATGTCCTTCGACTTCACAACCCAGATCGACACGCCTTCATTGCGGCGCGTATAGACATCGCGGGCATGGCGGATGGCGACTTCCGCATCCGGGGCATGCAGGCTGCCAACATGGCGGTGGTTAAGACCATGCTGGCCGCGAATGAAGACTTCCCAAAGTGGCCATTCATTAGACATGGGGCGTATCCTCCCTGTAATCTCGGATTATTCTGCTGCCTCGCGGAAACCGGCGCGGCGTTCCTCAGCCTTGCGGGCATAGGCCATCAGGCCATCGCGGAACCATGCGCCCTCTTCCCAGGCCTTCCGGCGTGCGCCTAGGCGTTCTTCATTGCACGGACCATTGCCCGCAATCACGTCGAAGAATTCCGTCCAGTCCGGATCGGTAAAGTCATAGCCGCCCTTTTCCTCGTTCCACTTCAGATCCGGATCGGGAATGGTAAGGCCCAGATATTCTGCCTGCGGTACGGTCTGGTCGACGAATTTCTGGCGCAATTCGTCATTGGTGTTGACCTTGATCTTCCAGGCCATGGACTGGGCCGAATGGACGGAATCCTTGTCGGACGGGCCAAACATCATCAGCGCCGGATACCAGAAGCGGTTGAGCGCATCCTGTGCCATGGCTCTCTGTTCCGGCGAGCCCTGGGCCATCTTCATCATGATGTCGTAGCCCTGACGCTGGTGGAAGCTTTCTTCCTTGCAGATGCGGATCATCGCACGGCTGTAGGGGCCGTAGGAGGTACGCTGCAGCTGCACCTGGTTCATGATCGCAGCACCGTCAACCAGCCAGCCAATGGCGCCGATATCGGCCCAGTTGAGAGTCGGATAGTTGAAGATCGAGGAATATTTCATCTTGCCGGCATGCAGCAGCTCAAGCAGTTCGTCGCGGCTGACACCAAGCGTCTCCACGGCCGAATAGAGATAAAGGCCGTGGCCGGCTTCGTCCTGCACCTTGGCCAGGAGAATGGCCTTGCGCTCCAGCGTCGGCGCGCGCGTGATCCAGTTGCCTTCCGGCAGCTGACCGACAATTTCAGAATGGGCATGCTGACCGATCTGACGGATCAGGGTCTTGCGATAGCCTTCCGGCATCCATTCCTTCGGTTCGATCTTCTCGCCGCGATCAATGCGCTCCTGAAATGCGCGTTCTTCCGGGCTCATTTCCTCCAGCGATTTGCCGCCTTCGGTCTGTACCATCTGTGCGTACATGATTACCTCCTACCCGTTCAAATTCTTTCAATGATCATTGCGATACCCTGCCCCACACCGATGCACATGGTGCAAAGGGCATAACGCCCGCCCGTGCGATGCAACTGGTATAATGCCGTCGTTACCAGCCGGGCGCCTGACATGCCGAGCGGATGCCCAAGCGCAATGGCACCGCCGTTTGGATTGACATGCGCGGCATTGTCAGGAAGACCAAGCGCGCGCAGCACCGCCAGAGACTGGGCGGCAAAGGCTTCATTCAGTTCGATGACATCCATCTGGTCGAGACCGAGACCAGTCTTTGCCAAAACCTTGTGGACAGCCGGCACCGGGCCAATGCCCATGATGCGCGGTTCAACACCCGCAACCGCCATGGCAACCACACGCGCCTTCGGCGTGAAGCCATGTTTTCTGGCTGCCTCCGCAGAACACAGCGCAAGAGCTGCCGCACCATCATTGACGCCGGATGCATTGCCGGCCGTCACGGAAAGATCAGGGCCATTCACGCCCTTCAGCCGCGCAAGCTGCTCAACGGTCGTGCCCGGGCGCGGATGCTCATCGACCGAGACCACCAGCGGATCGCCCTTGCGTTGCGGTATCGTGACCGGCACGATTTCATCGGCAAACAGACCTGCTTCCTGCGCCCTTGCCCAGCGCGCCTGGCTTTCGGCAGCAAAGGCGTCCTGATCAGCGCGGCTGATATTAAAATCGGCAGCAACATTATCTGCCGTTTGCGGCATGGTATCAACACCATACTGCTTTTCCAGCGCCGGATTGACAAAACGCCAGCCGATCGTCGTGTCATAAACCGCATTGCTGCGCGAAAAGGCCGTCTCTGCCTTTGGCATGACGAAAGGTGCGCGACTCATGCTTTCAACGCCGCCAGCAATCATGAAATCACATTCACCAGAACGGATGGCACGGGCAGCAATGCCAATCGCATCCATGCCAGAACCGCAAAGACGGTTCACCGTGGTGGCCGGAACACCAACCGGAAGGCCAGCCAGCAGCACGGCCATGCGGCCGACATTGCGGTTGTCCTCGCCTGCCTGATTGGCGCAGCCATAAATGACATCATCAACGCAAGACCAGTCTGCCTGAGGATTGCGATCCACCAGAGCCTTGATCGGCAAGGCCGCCAGATCATCAGCACGTACCGATGACAAGGCACCGCCATAGCGGCCAATCGGCGTACGAACAGCATCCACAATGAAGGCTTCGGACATACAGATCATTCCTCCCAGACATTTCCGCGCGGCCGCCCATTGGCTGACCGATCGGTCAATGTATAACTTATTGCGTCACACTTTTCAATATTTGTCAGAAATTTTGTGACACTTTCGGGCGCGTGTTTCAACGCTGAAACTGGCGCTCGTGAACTCATTGGAATTTTTATAATTTCAGACTTCGGAGGAAAGCTTCAACAACAATCGGTTGCCCGCTCATGCATTGAGCGAATTCAGACGCTGAATTGTCGCAGGTGTTTTTTCCGGCAAAAGCCCCAGCGCATTTTCATGATTCTGCGCAATGTAGGACTCGGCATTGGGCGTCAGCGCGCGATAGAGTCGTGCAAACAGCGCACGCGCCTCCGGGGCAGGCCAGTTGGCAGGCAGTGCCTCGCCCGGCAGACGCGGATCGCGCAGCAGGACCGAACGATAAACATGAACCAGGAGCAAGCGCACGGCCACCGCACGGCGTCCGTCTAGCCGGATGCCGGATTGCAGCGCGCGGTCAACCGGCTCGAAATGGTCAATGAATCGACGATAGCCGGCCGACAGCGCCTCAAGATCCCACAGGCTGGCAATATATTCCGGCAGGAATTCGCTTCCCCCATTCACCTCTGCGGTAAAGCTGAGGCCCGGCAACGCGATTTTCTCGCCACGATGGCGTGGGCGCAGGTAAAGATCCGGCCCGATCCGCGCCAGGGAGGACTTGCGAATAATATCGTTCGGCAATTCGCAGCGATGAATGGCCCAGCCTTCCGCCGGCTGTTCGCGTCCGTAAAGCAGTTCGGCTGCGGCGGCAAATTCCTCCTCGGCCGCCTCGGCCAGTTGATAGAAGCTGCGCCGTCCCTCGCGCATGCCGGTGAGCTGCCCGGCCGCAACCAGCCGCGATACGGCCGTGCGCACCAGCGTTTCGCTGAGGCCCAGATCCGCACAGATCTGGATCAGCGTGCCCATCCACAATGTGCCACCGCGCGGAACAACAATATCACCATAGATCGTGACAATGACCGAGGCCGCCCGCAGGCTGAGCCCGGCAAGAAGATCATTCAGAATCCTGGCTGCATCACGCACGTTTATGCTTCCTCATGCCCGGGCATGGACAGGCCGTCTTTCATTTGTCGGCATGGATAGGATGGAACGGGAACAAATTCAACCTTGGCCGTCTTTATAGCCACGCCATCGACAGAAGAGCGACTGACCTGTCGGATGGTTGCCTGTCAGTGCTTGACGACCTTGCTCCTGCGGCCATAGTGATACCGTCCGATCATGATCCGCCGATCCGCATGGGAGTTTTCCTTGAAAGCCTGCATCGCTTTCCTGACCGTGGCGCTTGCCGCCAGCCCCTGTCTTGCCGACTGGAAAGCCAGTGAAGAGACCAGTTTTTATTCCGTCTCCGGCACGAGGCCATCGGACATCTATCAGTCCATCGGCCAGCGCGGACCGGAAATCGGCAAGGCCAAAAAACGCGTCATTGCCCATACGCGCTATGTCCTGCGTTGGGATCGCAAATTCGACCGCTCCAACGGCACCTGCACGATCGTTTCGGCAACACCCAGACTGAAGATCACCTATACATTGCCAAAGCCGGCGCAGAAACTGCCGCCTGCGGTGCAGAAAAGCTGGGATATCTTCATTGATGGCATCCGCCGCCATGAGCTTGTCCATGGCGACCACGCCAAGGAAATGACGCAAGACATTGTGCGCGAAACCGTCGGGCTGTCCATTCCCAATGATCCTGACTGCAGGAAGATGAAACAGGAGCTCATCCGCATCATCGAGAGCCATGTAGACAGACAGCGCATACGCGGCCGCGACTTTGACCGCGCAGAGATGGGCCCTGGCGGGCCGATCGAACGTCTTGTACTGGAATTCCTGAACAGCGCCCGATGAGAGATCAAACAAAAGGCGCCGGTCTCCCGGCGCCTTTCATGCAGTAAACTGGCATTGCGATCAGGCAGCAGCCTTCTTTGGCACGATCAGATCGCGTGCAATCAGCAGTTCGGCAATCTGCACCGTGTTCAATGCAGCACCCTTGCGCAAGTTGTCGGAAACAACCCACATGGCCAGACCGTTTTCAACCGTGAGGTCTTCGCGGATACGGCTGATATAGGTCGCGTCTTCGCCGGCCGATTCATAAGGCGTGACATAGCCGCCATTCTCGCGCTTGTCGACAACGAGGCAGCCTGGCGCCTCGCGCAGGATTTCGCGAGCTTCGTCCGCAGTGATCGGCTTTTCAAACTCGATATTGACGGCTTCCGAATGGCCAATGAACACCGGCACGCGCACAGCCGTTGCCGTGAGCTTGATCTTCGGATCCAGCATCTTCTTGGTTTCGGCCACCATCTTCCATTCTTCCTTGGTGTAGCCGTCTTCCATGAAGACATCGATATGCGGGATCACATTGAAGGCAATGCGCTTGGTGAACTTCTTCGTGGTGATCGGATCAGCCACGAAAACAGCGCGCGACTGTTCAAACAGCTCATCCATGCCTTCCTTGCCAGCGCCCGAAACCGACTGGTAGGTCGAAACGACAACGCGCTTGATGGTTGCCCTGTCATGCAAAGGCTTCAGCGCCACAACCAGCTGTGCCGTCGAGCAGTTCGGATTGGCAATGATGTTCTTCTTGCGAAAGTCGACAATCGCATCCGGATTGACTTCCGGCACGATCAGCGGAACATCCGCATCATAACGCCAGGCCGATGAATTATCGATAACAACGCAGCCCTGCGCGCCAATCTTTGGCGACCATTCCTGCGACACCGAACCGCCTGCCGACATCAGGCAGATATCCGTGTCTGAAAAATCATAATTGTCGAGTGCGCGCACCTTCAGTGTCCTGTCGCCATAGGAAACTTCCGTTCCCTGGCTGCGACGCGAAGCCAGCGGTACAACTTCATCTGCCGGAAAACCGCGCTCTTCGAGAATATTGAGCATTTCGCGCCCAACATTGCCCGTAGCGCCTACAACTGCAACCTTGAAACCCATTTTCTCAACTCCTGTCCCTCTCCGCTTCCAGATCGGTGACCCGCCAGCCATGCGGGTTGTCCGCCCCGGGCCAGACCCGGGGAGAGGGCGAGCAGGCCAAGGGAATCAGACCGTTTTGGTGGTCGTTTTAGTTATGGCCGTACGTTTTTTGGAAAGCGAAGGCAAAGGCGGACACCCAACCGGCCGGTTGGCAGATCTGATCGATGCTGGCGCGATGGATGCGCGGTCCACGGTGAATCTCCTTCGTTCAGAAAGCCTTTTACGCAATTTACAAATCGTGTCAATGAATTGATATGCGAACATGTCGATTTGCAGCATTGGCAGTCTTTGCAACTGTCCCTGACAAGTTTCCCACATCATACTAATGGCTACTGCACGAACGCAAAATTTCCGTTCATCATGATGCGTGTGAGGAGTGCCCAATCAGAGGGGAGTCTGATTGGGGCAGAATATGAAACATCGTCCATATTTGAGGAAAGCTGCAAATTTGCAGCCTTTGGGAGGACAGATTCATGACAGTCTCGTCAAGCGTCGACGTTGGCGCGCAAAAAATGACGAGCGAAGAGAAGAAAGTCATTTTCGCCTCTTCGCTTGGCACTGTTTTTGAATGGTACGATTTCTATCTTTACGGAACGCTGGCCAGCTTCATCGGTGCGGCGTTCTTCAATGAGTATCCTGAAACCACACGCAACATTTTCGTGCTTCTGGCCTTCGCCGCCGGCTTTCTGGTTCGCCCCTTCGGCGCCCTGGTTTTCGGCCGTATCGGCGACCTTGTCGGCCGCAAATATACCTTCCTTGTCACCATCGTCATCATGGGTGCGTCGACCTTCCTTGTTGGTCTTCTGCCCGGTTCTGCAACCCTTGGCATTCTGGCGCCGACCATCCTGATTGCGCTGCGCATGCTGCAGGGTCTGGCACTTGGCGGTGAATATGGCGGTGCTGCAACCTATGTTGCCGAGCACGCGCCCAACAACCGCCGTGGCTTCTTCACCTCCTGGATCCAGACCACCGCAACGCTTGGCCTGTTCCTGTCGCTGCTGGTCATTCTGGGCATCCAGAGCATGATGAGCCGCGAAACCTTTGCCGCATGGGGCTGGCGCGTTCCTTTCCTTGTCTCGATCGTCCTGCTCGGCATCTCGATCTGGATCCGCATGCAGATGAACGAGTCGCCCGCCTTCAAGCGCATGAAGGAGGAAGGCAAGGCATCCAAGGCTCCGCTTTCCGAAGCATTCGGCCAGTGGAAGAATGCCAAGATCGCCCTGCTTGCCCTGTTCGGCCTTACCGCCGGTCAGGCCGTGGTCTGGTATACGGGTCAGTTCTATGCCCTGTTCTTCCTGCAGAATGTTCTGAAGGTTGAAAACCAGTCGGCCAATATCATGGTGGCCACTGCCCTGCTGATCGGCACCGGCTTCTTCGTCTTCTTCGGCTGGTTGTCGGACAAGATTGGCCGCAAGCCGATCATCATGGCAGGTCTGATCCTTGCTGCAGTGACCTATTTCCCATTGTTCAAGGCGCTGACCAGTGCCGCCAACCCGGCTCTTGCCCAGGCTGAACAGACCATCCGTGCCACTGTGACCGCAGCACCCGGCGACTGCAACTTCCAGTTCAACGCCACGGGTACGGCAAAGTTCACCAGCTCGTGCGACATTGCAACCAGCTTCCTTGCCAGAACCTCGGTTCCTTATGACATCGTTCAGGACCCGACAGCTTCATCTGCAACGATCACGATCGGTGACGTAACGATCACCTCTTACGATGCTGCGGCTGCCGGTGCGGAAGCACCTGCCAAGCAGGCTGCATTTGCGCATGCCGTCAATGTCGCCCTGCAGAAGGCGGGCTTCCCGCTCATTCGTGATACGGCCAAGGTGCCAGACAGCAAGCTGGACAGCTTCATTGCTGCCAATCCAGAGCTGAACCTTGATGCCAACACCATCCGCAATGGTGACAAGGCCATGGTGGCACTGGTTGACCTCGTCAAGCAGAAGCTTCTGACCCAGAGCGAAGCCGATGCACTGACGGGTGATCAGGCCGTCTATTCGATCCCGAATGCCGGTGCCTTCCGTCTGGCAGCCGATCCGGCCCAGATCAACTGGCCACTGACCATCGCCATCCTGACCATCCTGATGATCTATGTCACGATGGTCTACGGCCCGATTGCCGCAATCCTGGTCGAAATGTTCCCGACCCGCATCCGCTATACTGGCATGTCCCTGCCTTACCATATCGGTAATGGCTGGTTCGGCGGCCTGCTCCCGGCTGGCGTATTCGCCCTGTCGGCAGCCAGCGGCGACATCTACTACGGCCTGTGGTATCCGATCGTCATTGCCGGCATGTCCTTCATCGTCGGATCGTTGTTCGTGAAGGAAACCAAGGGCATTGACCTCCATGAAGTTGACTGATCCTGGCCGGATCATTCAAACGGAACGCCGCCCGAAATGGGCGGCGTTTTGTTGCGGACGGATGATTTGTGATCGCCCCTGGCGAAAGACAGGATGAAGCAGAAACACGCGCTCAATCGTCGAACTGGATCGCCCGCTTGCCGCGCGTGATATCGCTGACAAGCTTATCCATGCGATCACGCGCCTCAGCCGGCATGCTGCCGGTCATCAGGACGTGGTCTGCCAGAAACTCCTCCTGCGCCAGCGTCAGATTTTCCACCGCCGTCAGCCGCGCCTTCAAGAGCGCATGATCGGAAAAATCGCACGCCAGCGAAAAACCGATCAAATCAATCACTTCGGTTTTTTCCGCCAGGCGCAGACAGTTCGCCGCCGTACCGCCATAGGCACGCATCAGGCCGCCGCTTCCCAGCAATATGCCGCCAAACCAGCGGATGACCAGCACAACGACATTATCGAGCTGCTGCCCATCAATCGCCTGCAGAATGGGCTTGCCAGCCGTACCACTTGGCTCGCCATCATCGCTGAAGCGATAATTTTGTCCCATGCGCCAAGCCCAGCAATTATGGGTGGCGGTCGGGTCGGAATATGCGCTCAGAAAATCCTTGGCCGCCTGCTCCGTCGCAACAGGGGCTGCAATGGCAACAAAGCGGCTTTTCTTGATTTCCTGACTGAAGGTCTCAACATGGCTGATCGTGAACATGAACCTCGTCTCAACGCATCCCAGATTCCGGAAATGCCTTTTAAGATAAACTGACAAGAAATCAAAGCGATAGAGCATAATCCTGTAGCCAGCCGGGAAGCCCCATGCGTCCAGCATTCAAAAAACCTCCCAAGAATTGCTGAAAATTATAAGTAAATATGGGCATTCTTATGCGTGAAGTGGTAAAATTTCATGGCATTCCATCAAAGAAACTTGGAACAGCTGTCATTTCATGCATTATATCTGGCGGCTACACCGTCCAGCAGATCTGTTGACCAGAATTGTATTCATGAGCCAATCGGCTGCTGTTGGAGCGGTCATTTGAGGGAGTAGTATTGAGATGGGTATATTTGACACGATCAAGAATGCAATTTGGGGCAAGGCAGAAGCGGCAACGCCGGAAAGCCCTGCAGCAGAAACCGCTGCAAGCCCGGCACCCGAAGCGCAGTCCCCGGCCAGTAGCCCGGCGGCACCAGCCGCAACAGTTGATGTTGGTGCCATCCTTGACGCGGCCGTCAAGGCAAGCGGCCAGAAGCTGAACTGGAAAACATCCATCGTCGACCTGATGAAGGCACTGAACCTCGACAGCAGCCTTGAACATCGCAAGGCCCTGGCCAAGGAGCTTGGCTATACCGGCGACACGAATGATTCTGCCACGATGAATGTCTGGCTGCACAAACAGGTGCTTGAGAAGCTGAAGGAAAATGGCGGCAAGCTGCCGGCCGGTTTCTGAAAGTTCAGCCAGAAACGGATAAGATCAAGCCTGAAACAGATGAGGCCCCTTGCGGGGCCTCTGCTGTTCATACCCCGATTTTCAGCAGCGCGAAACGCGGGATTGATTTTCTCTATGCACCCTTATTCCGGGCCATTTCGTCAATCTGAAACTATTTTGCCCCAGAAAGCCCATGTCCGAGGCCCTGGCGGGGCCTCCAGACTGTCATGTCGGCAAACGCGGCCTTACCGCGGCAGAACCGAATGGCCCATCAGATCCGCGTCAATGGCATGAGCTGCCTGACGGCCTTCGCGGATCGCCCAGACAACGAGCGACTGGCCGCGGCGAATATCACCTGCCGCATAGAGCTTGTCGACTGAGGTGCGGTAATCGCGATCATTGGCCTTGATTGCCCTGGAGCCACGACGATCCGTCACGAGCTCCAGCTTGTCGCCAAGTTCCCTGATGACGCTGCCTTCATCCGGACCGGCAAAGCCGATGGCGATGAAGGCAAGATCCGCCTTGATAAAGAATTCCGTACCGGCGATTGGCTTGCGCTTTCCATCAACCTTGCAGCATTTGACATGGGTCAGACGGCCATCTTCGCCGATGAATTCAAGCGTTGCCACCTGAAATTCGCGCGTTGCACCTTCAGCCTGGCTGGAGGAGGTACGCATCTTGGTTGCCCAGTAAGGCCAGACCGAGAGCTTGTCTTCCTTTTCCGGCGGCTGTGGACGAATATCAAGCTGGGTGACATTGACTGCGCCCTGACGGAAAGCCGTGCCGATGCAGTCCGACGCCGTGTCGCCGCCGCCGACAACAACGACATGCTTGCCGCCGGCAAGGATTGGCGGTGCAGGCCAGGCCACCGATTCAATGTTTTCGCGGCCAACGCGACGGTTCTGCTGCACCAGATAGGGCATGGCATCAAATACGCCATCGAGATCAGCGCCCGGAATGCCTGCCGCGCGCGGGGTTTCCGAACCGCCGCAATACAGCACGGCATCATAGGTATCGAGTAGACCACGCAGCGGCTTGTCGACGCCGATATTGACACCGCAATGGAAACGCACACCCTCGCCTTCCATCTGCGCAATGCGACGGTCGATCAGGTGCTTTTCCATCTTGAAATCCGGAATGCCATAGCGCAGCAGTCCGCCCGGACGGCTCTCGCGCTCATAGACATCGACCATATGGCCAGCGCGGGCAAGCTGCTGGGCTGCGGCAAGGCCAGCCGGGCCCGAACCGATGATCGCCACCGACTTGCCGGTCTTGCTGGCGGCAGGCTGTGGCACGATGTAGCCAAGTTCATAGGCCTTGTCGCCGAGCGCCTGTTCGACCGTCTTGATTGCCACCGGCATATCTTCAAGGTTCAGCGTGCAGGCTTCCTCGCACGGCGCCGGGCAGACGCGGCCGGTAAATTCCGGGAAATTGTTGGTCAGATGCAGGTTGCGGATCGCCTGATCCCAGTTGTTGTTATAGACGAGATCGTTCCAGTCCGGGATCTGGTTGTGTACCGGGCAGCCCGTCGGGCCATGGCAGAACGGAATGCCGCAATCCATGCAGCGCGCAGCCTGCTTCTGCACCTCGCCATCCGTCATCGGAATGGTGAACTCACGGAAGTGACGGATGCGATCCGATGCCGGCTGATACTTTGCCACCTGCCGGTCGATCTCAAGAAATCCAGTTACCTTACCCATTTTATACTCCCCTCGGCGGCAGACGATCCACCAGTCTGCTCTGCCGGAAGTGGCCTCGCTGCGGCGCAGCTCTTGCGCAGTGGCAAAACGAGGCAGGTTGTCCACATGGCGAAGGATGCCCGGCTGTGCAGCCGGGCTGCTCCTCATTCAGCCGCAACGCCGATCCGCATACGCTCCATTTCTTCCAGAGCGCGGCGATATTCGACCGGCATGACCTTCACGAATTTCGGACGATAGCTCTCCCAGTTGTCGAGTATCTCCTTCGCCCGTGTCGAGCCTGTGTAATGCAGATGTTTTGCAATGAGCTGTACCAGACGTTCCTCGTCGTGGTGGCTCATATTGCCGGAGACATCCACGCGGCCCATATGCATGAGATCGCCGCCATGATGGTGCAGCTTTTCAAGCATGTCGTCTTCTTCCGGAACAGGTTCCAGCTCGACCATGGCCATGTTGCAGCGCTGGGCGAAATCGCCCTGCTCATCCAGCACATAGGCAACACCACCAGACATGCCCGCCGCGAAGTTGCGACCCGTCTGACCGATGACGACAATCACGCCACCCGTCATATATTCGCAACCATGGTCGCCCACGCCTTCGACAACCGCCACCGCGCCAGAGTTGCGCACGGCAAAACGCTCGCCCGCAACCCCGCGGATATAAGCCTCGCCTTCAAGTGCACCGTACAGCACCGTATTGCCGACGATGATCGAATCTTCCGCGACAATGCGGGTGTCTTCCGGCGGACGGATGACGATGCGACCGCCCGACAAACCCTTGCCGACATAGTCATTGCCATCACCGATCAGCTCGAAGGAAATGCCGCGTGCCAGGAACGCGCCGAAGGACTGACCTGCCGTGCCGCGCAGCGTGACGGAGATCGTGTCATCCGGCAGCCCCTTGTGACGGAAGCGCTTGGCCACCTCGCCCGACAGCATGGCGCCTGCGGAACGATCGACATTCTTGATGTCGATATCGATCTTGACCGGCTGGCGGTCTTCCAGCGCGGGCCTGGCCAGTTCAATCAGCTTGCGATCAAGCACATCGTCGATCGGGTGGTGCTGACGCTCTGTCCAGTAGATCTCGTGCTTTTCCGCCTCCGGCTTGTAGAAGATACGGCTGAAATCGAGCCCCTTGGCCTTCCAGTGGTCGATCATCTGCTGCTTTTCCAGAAGATCGGTCTCGCCGATGATCTGTTCCAGCTTGGTAAAGCCCATCTCGGCCAGGATCGCGCGCACTTCTTCAGCCAGATAGAAGAAGAAGTTGATCACATGTTCCGGTGTGCCCTTGAAACGCTTGCGCAGAACCGGATCCTGGGTCGCAACACCGACCGGGCAGGTGTTCAGATGGCACTTGCGCATCATGATGCAGCCAGCCGCAATCAGTGGCGCGGTAGAGAAACCGAATTCATCCGCGCCAAGCAGCGCGCCGATGACGACATCACGGCCGGTACGCAAGCCGCCATCGACCTGCAGAGCAACGCGTGAACGCAAGCCATTAAGCACCAGCGTCTGATGCGTTTCAGCCAGACCGATTTCCCATGGCGAACCGGCATGTTTCAGCGAGGTGAGTGGCGAGGCACCCGTACCGCCATCATAGCCGGCAATGGTGATATGGTCGGCGCGCGCCTTGGCAACGCCGGCCGCAACCGTACCAACGCCCACTTCCGACACCAGCTTGACCGAAATGTCAGCCGCCGGATTGACGTTCTTCAGGTCAAAGATCAGCTGGGCCAGATCCTCGATCGAATAGATGTCGTGATGCGGCGGCGGCGAAATCAGGCCAACGCCCGGCGTCGAGTGACGTGTCTTGGCAATCGTTGCATCCACCTTGTGACCCGGAAGCTGGCCGCCTTCACCCGGCTTTGCGCCCTGCGCCACCTTGATCTGGATCACGTCGGCATTGACGAGATATTCCGTTGTCACGCCAAATCGGCCGGATGCCACCTGCTTGATTGCCGAGCGTTCCGGATTTGGCTTGCCATCCGGCAGCGGATAGAAGCGATCCGGCTCCTCGCCGCCTTCACCCGTATTGGACTTGCCGCCAATCGCGTTCATGGCGCGGGCAAGCGTCGTATGGGCTTCGCGCGAAATCGAGCCAAACGACATGGCACCAGTCGAGAAGCGCTTGACGATTTCCGTTGCGGGTTCAACCTCCTCGATCGGAACAGGCTTTGCGCCACGCTGTTCGGCAAAGCGGATATTGAACAGGCCGCGGATGGTCTTTGCCTGTGCCGACTTGGCATTGAGCATGTTTGTATATTCGGTGAAGATCGCCGGATTGGACGTGCGCACCGCATGCTGCAGCTTGGCCACCGCATCCGGCGTCCAGATATGCGCCTCGCCACGCATGCGATAGGCATATTCGCCGCCAACTTCGAGCGAAGTCAGCAGGACCGGATCATTGCCGAAGGCATCACGGTGACGACGCACGGTTTCTTCCGCCACTTCCTCCAGACCGACACCTTCAATGCTGGTGGCCGTGCCGAAGAAATATTTGTCGACGAAATCGGACTTCAGGCCGACCGCATCAAAGATCTGCGCACCACAATAGGACTGATAGGTCGAAATGCCCATCTTGGACATGACCTTCAGCATGCCCTTGCCGATCGACTTGATGTAGCGCTTGACCACTTCCTGCTCATCGACTTCCGGCGGGAATTCGCCGCGGCGATGCATGTCAAGCAGCGTGTCGAAGGCAAGATATGGGTTGATCGCTTCCGCACCATAACCGGCAAGGCAGCAGAAATGATGCACTTCGCGCGGCTCGCCAGATTCCACGACCAGCCCCACGGATGTGCGCAAACCCTTGCGGATCAGGTGATGGTGCACGGCAGCCGTTGCCAGAAGCGCCGGGATCGGAATGCGATCCGGGCCGACCTGGCGGTCAGACAGGATGACAATGTTATAACCACCATGAACGGCGGCCTCCGCGCGGTCGCACAGGCGTTCAATCGCACCATGCATGCCAGCCGCGCCCTCACCCACATTATAGGTGATGTCGAGCGTCTTGGTGTCAAAGCGGTCTTCGGTATGGCCGATGGAGCGGATCTTTTCCAGATCGCCATTGGTCAGGATCGGCTGGCGCACTTCCAGACGCTTGCGGCGCGATGTGCCGACAAGGTCAAAAATGTTCGGACGCGGACCAATGAAGGAGACAAGGCTCATCACCAGCTCCTCGCGGATCGGATCGATCGGCGGGTTGGTGACCTGGGCAAAGTTCTGCTTGAAATAGGTATAAAGCAGCTTCGACTTGTCGGACATGGCCGAAATCGGCGTATCCGTACCCATCGAGCCGATGGCTTCCTGACCGGTCGTTGCCATTGGCGACATCAGAAGCTTGGTGTCTTCCTGCGTGTAGCCAAAGGCCTGCTGACGGTCGAGCAGGCTCACATCCTTGCGCAATGCGCGCGGCTCAACCGGGTTGAGATCTTCCAGAATAAGCTGCGTATTGGCAAGCCACTGCTTGTAAGGATGTTTCTGGGCAATCTGCGACTTGATTTCCTCGTCGGAGACGATGCGGCCCTCTTCCATATCGATGAGCAGCATGCGGCCCGGCTGAAGACGCCATTTCCTGACGATCTTCTTTTCCTCAACCGGCAGGACACCCGCTTCCGACGCCAGAATGACGTAATCATCATCCGTCACAATATAACGTGCCGGACGCAGACCATTACGGTCAAGCGTTGCGCCAATCTGGCGTCCATCGGTGAAGGCAACAGCAGCAGGGCCGTCCCATGGCTCCATCAGGGCTGCATGATATTCATAGAAGGCGCGGCGCTCTTCCGACATCAGCTTGTTGCCCGACCATGCTTCCGGGATCAGCATCATCATCGCATGGGCAAGGCTGTAGCCGCCCTGATAGAGAAATTCGAGCGCATTATCAAAGCAGGCCGTATCCGACTGGCCTTCATAGGAAATCGGCCACAGCTTCGAAATGTCATTGCCAAACAGTTCACTGTCAACGGACGCCTGGCGCGCTGCCATCCAGTTGACATTGCCGCGCAGCGTATTGATCTCGCCATTATGTGCAACCATGCGATATGGATGCGCCAGACGCCATGACGGGAACGTATTGGTCGAGAAACGCTGGTGCACCAGTGCGATCGCACTTTCAAAACGCGGATCATTCAGATCCTTGTAATAGGCACCAACCTGATAGGCCAGGAACATGCCCTTGTAGACGACGGTGCGCGCCGACATGGAGACGACATAGAAGCCCTTATCGTCGCCGTCATTTTCCTGATAGATGCGGTTGGAAATGACCTTGCGCAGCACGAACAGGCGACGCTCAAATTCCTCATCCGTATCAAGAAGCGGGTTGCGTCCGATGAACACCTGCAGGTGATAGGGCTCGGTTGCAGCAATATCGGGCGCCCTGGACAGCGAGAAATTGTCGACAGGCACTTCGCGGAAACCGATGAATTCCTGCCCTTCGGCAACAATCACTTCCTTCACGATATCCGCAAAATGCGCGCGCAGCTCCGGATCGCGCGGCATGAACAGATAGCCAACGCCATAATGACCCGGCTGCGGCAGGTCGACACCCTGGCGCGCCATTTCCTCACGGAAGAAACGATCCGGAATCTGGACAAGAATGCCCGCACCGTCACCCATCAGCGGGTCAGCGCCGACCGCGCCACGATGCGTCAGGTTTTCCAGCATCTTGAGGCCATTCTGCACGACCTCATGCGACTTCCTCCCCTTCATATGGGCGATGAAGCCAACGCCGCAGGCATCATGCTCATTGCGCGGATTGTAAAGCCCCTGGGCAGGCGGGACACCTGCCGCTTTGGTTTTTCGGGTAGTTCGGATGGCCGCCGTCGTCGCAGTTTTGACCGATCCGTTCTGTACGTTGTGTGAACCCACATGCGATACAGATGGCGTCAAATGCGTCATCGTCATTCCTCCGTTAGGCGCCACTTCAGCGCGCGAAAAATAAAGCAGGCAGCGATTGCCAACCCATGGATGCAGTTCAATTGTGGTAAGCCTTAACTCACAGGACGCCCGACGAAGCTCTCTTGGGCAAGCCGCCAAGGAACCATGTTCCAGCGCCATATCAGCATCAGGCCCGACCGCGATATTTGTCCCCTCGCAATCGACGAGCCAACTTACCTTTGGTCACGGTCAAAGCGCCGGTTACCGGAAGCTTCTACCCTCCAGTACGACGCCTTTTCTCCACACCGATCATTGCGGCATCATATCATAAATCATATCACAAGACCGGATTTTGCAGAATTGGACAGCATTGCTGTCCTAATTAGCTATGACAGAATTCTGTGCGCCCCACAAGATGTAAACGGAATTTTCTGCAGCATATTGTGTAATTTTCTTTCATCAAATGTGATGAATTTTTGCCATTATTTCCTTTGCGATTTCTTGCGTCAGTATGGCGCAGAAATTGGCACGCCCGCCCGGGCATGCCTGACTTCACAAAAATGTAATCCGGCAGGCAGGCTTACCCCTTTGTGCAGGAATCGATATAGAAGAGGCATCTGGAACCACATGCACCTGATGTGTGCATGAAGAACGCCCTGACTGAACTGTTCTGCGCATCATGGAGCCGGCATTGTTTCGGCTGAAAGCGCAGAACCCGTGACACGGAGAAAAGCGTGCATTTTGCTTCTGACAACTGGGCCGGCGCCCATCCGAAAATCGCCGAAAGTCTGACCACGCATGCGGCCGGTTTTGCAGCCGCCTATGGCACAAGCGATCTCGACAAGCGCGTGGAACAGCGTTTCAACGAATTGTTTGAGCGCGAAGTGGCCGTATTTTTCGTTGGCACCGGCACGGCGGCCAATTCTCTGGCGCTTGCCAGCGTCAACCGTCCGGGTGGCGTTTCGCTTGTCCACCGCGAAGCCCACGTTATCGAAGACGAATGCGGCGCGCCGGAATATTTTACCGGCGGCGCACGCCTGCACCCGATCGACGGCGCGCTGGGACGAATCGACCCTGAACTGCTCAAGGCGGAGCTGAAACGCTTCAACCCGGCCTTTGTTCATGCCGGCCAGCCCATGGCCGTCAGCATCACCCAGGCAACCGAGGTCGGCACGATCTATCAACCAGAGCAGATTGCCACGATTGCCGCCATCTGCCGCGAAGCCGGCCTGCCGCTGCATATGGACGGTGCACGATTTGCCAATGCGCTGGTTTCGCTCGGCATCACGCCAGCCGAAATGACCTGGAAACAGGGCGTAGACATCGTGTCATTTGGCGGCACGAAAAATGGCTGCTGGTGCGCAGAGGCACTCGTCTTCATGGACCCAGCCCGCGCAAAAGACCTGCCCTTCATCCGCAAACGCGCCGCACAGCTCTTTTCCAAGACGCGCTTCATCGCCGCTCAGTTCGACGCCTATCTGAAAGACGACCTCTGGCTTGAGCTTGCGCGCCATTCCAATGCGCTGGCACAAAGATTGGCAAACCACATCAATGCCTCCAGCCAGATGCGCCTTGCCTGGAAGCCGGAGGCCAATGAGGTCTTCGCCATCATGAAGCGCGCGGTTTATGAGCGGCTCACGGCGCAAGGTGCGGTCTTTTACGACTGGAACCCGCCGCATTCAGAAATGAATCGCATCAGCGACGGTGAGATTTTCACGCGCTTTGTGACGAGCTTTGCCAATAGCGAGGAAGAAGTGGATCAGTTTGGCGCGCTGATCGCCTGACCGGAAAATGCGCGCCGTGCGCCTCATCACGCACGGCGCGCAATCTTGCTGCCGGTTACCGACCATCTGCACAGCCCCGCTCAGGCACAAGCACACCATGCCCCTGCTTTCTCACATTGTCTGGTGCGCACTGTTTTCGCATGCGCCAAACCCTTGCGGCACTTCCAGCACATTTAACGCACTATACGCATTGTTCTGCGTTTTGCCTTGAACGCAGACGCAGCCGATCCGTGGTTGGCTTGCGGTCCAAGCGCATCATTTGGCCGCGATAAAAAAATGCATCAGAATGTGTTTTCTTGAATTTTCCCTGTTGCAATCCGCAAAGTGTTAGTTCATATAGCGCCTGCCTGATGGCAATGACTTCAAGTCAGCGACTGGCGCGAGCGGGTGTAGCTCAGGGGTAGAGCACAACCTTGCCAAGGTTGGGGTCGAGGGTTCGAATCCCTTCGCCCGCTCCAGTCCGGACATTCAGGCCCTCAAAATCCCGGCTTTGTCCGGGATTTTTGCTTTTTACAAGTCTCAATAACCCCATTCGCAGTGCCTGCAGGTGTTTTACACCTGCAAGAAAAGCAATAGCCTCTTGTTTTAGTCCTCAAACTTCTCTGTCGTATCCGCCTTGCCGCGCACCCAATAGCCAAATGCTCGGAGCCATTGTTGCGGGTGACGGCGCTCGGTCAAAAGATAATTGCGGATGGTTTTGGCAACCGAGCCTTCCGCCGCAAGCCAAATGAAGGTGCCAGGCTCAATCGTCAGATTTTTCAGGCTATCAAGCATTCCGCTCGCATCGGTCGGATCCTTGCGATGAACCCAGAGCGTGGTGACATTCGCCAGGCTTTCAAACTGCTGTTCGTCACGCACGTCAGCAACACCGACAATGGTTGTCACCGATGTGCCCGCCTGCATTTCCTCAACCCGGCGGCCAATCGATGGCAAGGCGGTTTCATCGCCAATCAGAAGCCAGTGTCGGATCGGGCCGGAGATAATTTGTGACCCCCGCGGACCGCCGATCTGAAGCCTGTCTCCAACCTGCGCATTCATCGCCCACCGGGTGGCTGGCCCCGCATCATGCACGGCAAAATCGAGCGTCAAAAGCTGGCGTTCGCCATCATAATGACGCGGCGTATAATCGCGCATCACGGTCTCGCCCGTCTCGTCCGGCACAAAGACCTTGATGTGGTCGCCAGCCGACAGGGACGTAAAGCCTTCAAGTTCCGCCCCACCCAGAATAATGCGGATCATGTTGGGCGTCAGCCGCGTTACCGAGCGCACTTCCAGATTACGACGGCGCAATTCATGGCGCACGCGCTCAATGCGTGGTGCCGCTTCAGTACTTTCGCTGGCGATCGAATGATCCATCATGATGTTTCTGGCCTTTAAAGTAGATAATGAAACTCATCATTATTGCAGGAAGACACCGCAGGCAATCATTCGTGTGACAAATCCGTTCTTTTCAAAAATCTCGACACAAAACCCCGCCGGAGGCGGGGTTTCTGCATTGCGTGTCTTGAGAGCCTCAATCAATCAACAGCAGCAGCGCATCGATCGACTTCTTGGCATCGCCATAGAACATACGCGTGTTTTCCTTGTAGAACAGCGGATTTTCGATACCGGAATAGCCCGTGCCCTGGCCGCGCTTGGAAACAATCACCTGTTTTGCCTTCCACACTTCCAGAACCGGCATGCCGGCGATCGGGCTGTTCGGATCTTCCTGTGCGGCCGGATTGACGATGTCATTCGAGCCGATCACGATCACCACATCCGTGCTCGCGAAATCCTCGTTGATCTCATCCATTTCCAGCACAATGTCATAAGGCACCTTGGCTTCGGCGAGCAGCACATTCATGTGCCCCGGCAGACGCCCTGCCACAGGATGAATCGCAAAGCGCACATTCTTGCCCTTGGCGCGCAGCTTGCGCGTGAGTTCTGACACGGATTGCTGTGCCTGCGCCACCGCCATGCCATAGCCCGGCACGATGATGATCTCATCCGCATCGTTCAGTGCCGCAGCAACCCCTTCGGCATCGATGGCAACCTGTTCGCCCTCGATTGCCATGGCCGGGCCGGCCTCACCCCCAAAGCCGCCCAGAATGACACTGACAAAATTGCGGTTCATTGCCTTGCACATGATATAGCTCAAAATCGCACCCGACGAGCCAACCAGTGCGCCGACGACAATCAGCAGGTCATTGCCAAGCGTGAAGCCGATCGCTGCCGCCGCCCAGCCCGAATAGGAGTTGAGCATCGACACCACAACCGGCATGTCCGCGCCGCCAATGCCCATGATGAGATGATAGCCTATGAAGAAGGCAAGCAGCGTGATCAGGATGAGCCACAGCACCGGCGCGCCAATATCGGCACAATAAAGAATGCCGAAGAACAGCGACAAAAGGGCCGCACCGGCATTGAGCAGATGCCCGCCGGGCAGTTTCCCTGGCTTGCCGTCGATCTTGCCGGCGAGCTTGCCAAAGGCCACAACCGAGCCGGTGAAGGTCACCGCACCAATGAAGACGCCAAGGAAGACTTCCACCTTGAGCATGGTAATTTCCGCCGGGCTTTTATGCGCAAGCACGGTCGCAAAGGCGCCCATATGCTCAACCTTTGCCTTCAAGACCTCAAGCGCGGCCGGATTGTTCATCATGGTGGTAAACAGCGCATCAGGCTGCAATGCGGCAAAGACAGAGCGGATCCAGCCCAGCTCAAACTGCGCATTGAAACCGATGAACACTGCAGCAAGGCCGACAAGGCTGTGCATGGCCGCAACAAGCTGCGGCATTTCCGTCATCTGCACCCGCTTGGCGACGACAAAGCCTAGCGCACCGCCAATCAGCAGCATGACAATCGTCAGCGCCCAGTTGGCGCTGCCGGGGCCAATGAGCGTGGCAAGCACGGCAAGCGCCATGGCGACAATGCCATACCAGACCGCGCGTTTTGCGCTTTCCTGCCCAGACAGGCCGCCGAGCGAGAGAATGAACAGCACAGCCGCAACCACATAAGCGGCCGTCGTAAATCCGAATTCCATCACCCCCTCCTTACGACTTCTGGAACATGGCCAGCATCCGGCGCGTCACCTGGAAGCCACCGAATATGTTGATTCCCGCCATCAGGACGGCCAGCGCACCCAGAATGACCACAAGCGTCGAGCCGGAGCCGATCTGCAGGATCGCGCCGACAATGATGATGGAGGAAATGGCGTTGGTAATTGCCATGAGCGGGGTATGGAGCGAATGGCTGACATTCCAGATGACCTGGAAGCCAACAAAACACGACAGCACAAAGACGATGAAATGTTGCACGAAGGAGGAAGGTGCATATAGCCCGACCAACAGCATTGCTAATGCACCGATGCCAAGCAGCGTGACCTGCGATCTGGTCTCGGCCCTGAATTCGGCCAGTTCCTTGGCGCGCCTTTCCTCTGGCGAAAGCTCCTTTGGCTTTTCCTTGGGCTTTGCCGCGGCAATGGCCTGAACCTTTGGCGGCGGCGGTGGCCAGGTAATGTCGCCGGCATGGGTGACGGTCGCGCCCCGGATGACATCGTCTTCCATATTGAGCTTCAGCACGCCATCCTTGCCCGGCGTGAGATCCGCCAACATGTGGCGGATATTGTTGGCGTAAAGCTCGGAGGCCTGGGTCGCCATGCGGGACGGGAAATCGGTATAGCCGATGATGATGACGCCATTCTCCGTCTCGATGCGCTGATCCGCGACGGTGAGCTCGCAATTGCCGCCGCGCTCGGCCGCAAGATCGACAATCACCGAACCGCGCTTCATGGCTTCCACCATGTCGCGCGTCCACAGGATCGGCGCCTCGCGGTTGGGGATCAGCGCCGTGGTGATGACAATATCCATGTCCGGCGCAAGTTCGCGGAACTTTTTAAGCTGCGCTTCGCGGAATTCCGGGCTGGAAGGGGCGGCATAGCCACCTGTTGCCACACCATCCTGCTGCTGGTCGGTGAAATCGAGATAGACGAATTCCGCGCCCATCGATTCAATCTGTTCGGCCACTTCCGGTCGCACGTCGAAGGCATAGACCTGAGCGCCAAGCGAGGTGGCCGCCCCGATTGCCGCAAGGCCGGCAACACCAGCGCCCACAATCAGAACCTTTGCCGGCGGCACCTTGCCTGCGGCCGTCACCTGACCGGTGAAAAAACGGCCGAAATTGTTGGCTGCCTCGATGACGGCACGATAGCCGGCAATATTGGCCATGGATGAGAGCGCATCCATCTTCTGCGCGCGCGAAATGCGCGGCACCATGTCCATGGCTATGGCGGTGATGCCTTGCGCACGCGCAGCTTCCAGCAGATCCCGGTTCTGTGCAGGATAAAAATGGGAGATCAGGATCTGGCCAACGCGCATGGCACTCACCTCGCCAGCAAAAGGCGGACGTACCTTGACAACAATATCGGCATCGCGCGTCAGATCGGCAGCGGTCGGTTTTACATCCACACCCGCATCCCTGTAGGCCTGATCGGTGAAACCGGCGCGTTCGCCCGCTCCCGCCTCGATCAGAACCTCATACCCCAGTTTTTTCAGATGGACAGCCGAGGACGGGGTGATCGCAACACGCGCCTCCCCATCATGAACCTCCTTCAATGCTCCAACTTTCAACGTTTACTCCCCTTCCAGAACATTCCCATGCGGCCGACAGCCTGCCCAGAGGCAAGAATCACTCATCTCGGAATAGCGCCTGTCCCTACAGGCCTTATCCGCTTTGCGCAGCCATGCGTCAAAACAATATGACTGGCTTTTTCGCATTACAATTGAAACATGGCTGCGTGTTAACCCTGCGTTGCCACGGGCTGACACGCGCTTGCTGAATCATGCCACAAACACAAATGGGGAGGCAGGTGCCTCCCCATCATGGCCTGTTGCGGAAATTCACGCAGCAAACTGGTTCATCGTATTGTTTTCGCCAGCAGCCTTGAGGGCAGCTTCACCAGCGAAATATTCCTTGTGGTCATCGCCAATGTCGGAGCCGGCCATGTTCTGGTGCTTGACGCAGGCGATGCCTTCGCGGATTTCCTTGCGCTGAACATTGGCGACGTAACCGAGCATGGCCTGATCGCCGAAATATTCCCTGGCAAGATTGTCGGTCGACAGGGCAGCCGTGTGATAGGTCGGCAGCGTGATCAGGTGATGGAAAATGCCTGCGCGCCTGGAAGCGTCACGCTGGAAGGTGCGGATCTTTTCATCAGCCTCACGAGCCAGTTCCGAATTGTCATATTCGGCGCTCATCAGCTTGCTACGATCATAGGCCGAAACATCCTTGCCGGCTTCCTTCCAGGCATCATAGACCTGCTGGCGGAAGTTGAGCGTCCAGTTGAAGGACGGCGAGTTGTTGTAGACCAGCTTGGCGTTCGGGATGACTGCGCGGATACGGTCAACCATGCCGGCAATCTGTTCGATATGCGGCTTTTCGGTTTCGATCCACAACAGGTCGGCACCGTTCTGCAGCGCGTTGATGCAGTCGAGAACAACGCGATCCTCGCCGGTGCCCGGACGGAACTGATACAGGTTCGAGCGCAGGCGCTTCGGCTTCATCAGCTTGCCATTGCGGGTGATGAGAACCTCGCCATTGCGGATTTCAGCCGGATTGACTTCTTCTGCATCCAGGAAGGAATTGTACTGGTCGCCAATGTCGCCTTCCTCGGCGGAGAATGCGATCTGCTTGGTCAGGCCTGCGCCGAGCGAGTCGGTGCGGGCAACGATGATGCCATCATCAACGCCGAGTTCAAGGAAGGCATAGCGGATGGCGCGAACCTTGGCGATGAATTCCTCATGCGGAACCGTAACCTTGCCGTCCTGATGGCCGCACTGCTTTTCATCCGAAACCTGGTTTTCGATCTGCAGGGCACAGGCACCGGCCTCGATCATCTTCTTGGCCAGGAGATAGGTTGCCTCGGCATTGCCGAAGCCTGCATCAATGTCGGCAATGATCGGAACAACATGGGTCTGATAATTGTCGATCTTGTGCTGGATTTCGGCAGCCTTGTTGGCATCGCCTGCCTCGCGAGCCTTGTCGAGGTCGCGGAACAACAATCCAAGCTCGCGCGCATCTGCCTGACGCAGGAAGGTGTAAAGCTCTTCGATCAGGGCCGGAACAGATGTCTTTTCATGCATGGACTGATCCGGCAGCGGGCCGAATTCCGAACGAAGCGCTGCGACCATCCAGCCAGAGAGATAGAGATAGCGGCGCTCGGTCGAACCAAAATGCTTCTTGACCGAAATCATCTTCTGCTGGCCGATGAAACCATGCCAGCACCCGAGCGACTGGGTATATTTCGACGGATCGGCGTCATAGGCAGCCATGTCACGACGCATGATGGCGGCAGTGTACCTGGCAATATCCAGGCCCGTCTTGAAACGGTTCTGCAGCTGCATACGGGCAACGGCTTCGGGGGCGATACCGTTCCAGCTTGGATGATTATTGATGAGCTTTGCAGCGCTATCGACCAAAGATTGGTATGACATGTTTCCTCCGTAATGTCCTTGGCGTCGTATGGTGGCGCGGACTGCCAATCGTGTGATGGGCAAGCTCTATTGCGCATTTTTCCCGAAGGCGAGGCGGAACGGTGTAAGGTTGTCATACTTTACAAATTTGGCTTGTAATGTTGTAATGCTTGTATGGAAAAACAGGGCGTATATCTCGGCCCCCGTCTGCGCCGCCTCAGGCGCGACCTTGGGCTGACACAGGCGGACATGGCGGCGGATCTGGAGATCTCGCCGTCCTATATTGCCTTGATGGAGGGCAATCAGCGTCCCGTCACGGCAGAAATCCTGCTGCGCCTTGCCAAGGCCTACAAGGTTGATTTTTCCAATTTCGCCACCGATGCCAGCACCGACATCGTGCATCGGCTGCAAACGGTCGTGCGCGATCCCATCCTCGTTGACCTTGGCATCGGCTCGGTCGAGGTTGCCGATCTGGTGCACAGCTTCCCAAGCCTGGCCGAAGCCTTCCTGCGGCTGCACAATGCCTATCGCGATGTGCAGGTTGCGCTTGCCGACATGCGCGAGAATGCGGCCGGCGGGCCGGACAGCACGACCAACGACCCGGTTGCCGATGTGCGCAATTTTCTCGCTGCCCGGCGCAACTGCTTTCCAACGCTTGATGCGACATGTGAGAAACTGGCCTCAAGGATCGATGCAGCAGGCGGCCTGATCAACTATATCAAGCAGCAACATGGGCTGCGTGTGCGGCGCATGTCGCCGGAAATCATGGGCAATTCACTGCGCCGGCTTGACTGGCACCGGCGCGAGATCATTCTCGACGACACGCTGGATGTCGCAAGCCAGAATTTCCAGCTTGCCCAGCAGATTGCCTATCTGGAATTCGACAGCGAAATCCAGGCGACCATTCAGGAAGGCAAGTTCGACAGCGAAAATGCCCAACGCCTTGCCCACCGCGCTATCGCCGCCTATTGCGCTGCGGCCATCATCATGCCCTATGCCGCTTTTGCCAAGGCAGTCGAAAACAAGCGCTATGATATAGAGGCCATATCGCGCCATTTCTCGACCAGTTTTGAACAGACCGCGCACCGCATGACGACCCTGCAAAAGCCGGGGCATGAACGTGTGCCCTTCTTTTTCCTGCGCATTGATGCCGCCGGCAATGTCTCAAAGCGGCTCAATAGCGGCTCTTTTCCCTTTGCCCGTCATGGCGGCGGCTGTCCACTGTGGACGGTGCATCAGGTCTTCACCACGCCGCGCAAGATCGTCACGCAATGGCTGGAACTGCCGGACGGCCAACGATTCTTTTCCATTGCACGTACGGTCACTTCCGGCCGGCGCGGCTATGGCGTGCCAACGGTTGAGCGCGCCGTGGCCCTTGTCTGCGAAGCACAATATGCCGACAGGCTGATTTATGCGCAAAACCACCCGCAGGCCAATGCGCCAACCGAAATAGGCATATCATGCCGGCTGTGCCAGCGCACGACCTGCACCTCCCGCTCCGAGCCGCCACTCGGCCGCCAGATCCTGCCCGACAATTACCGCCGCACGGAAGCGCCATTCGGCTTTACCGATTCTTGAACCTTGAAAATTTCCATTAAGAGCGGAAGCCGGCTGCCTGCCCCCCGACGGCCGAAGATGTCAGAGCAATCCAGATTGTCACGGAAACGCCCAATTGCCCAATCGGACAGATGGCATGCAACAGGCAGCACGCAAGCAATTGCGCCTTGGAAAGACTTCTCTTTGGGGATGAAATGGTACGCCCAAGGGGAATCGAACCCCTGTCTGCGCCGTGAAAGGGCGCTGTCCTAACCGCTAGACGATGGGCGCCCGTCGGTGTTGAGCGGCTTATAGTGATGATTCTGTCAGGAAGCAAGCCCTTGATTTGTCCAGATCATATAATTTTTTCACATATGGGCCCCATGTGGAAAACCGGACCCTCCTTCACGCAGCCACAACACCACCTACCCTCGCCGCAAGAAACCTGCCCTTATCCGAAAATTAGCAATCACCGATTAATTAAGCTTGGACCATCATGACATGGCAAACAGGACACAGCGAGGGGAGAATGACCAGTATACTTGAAAGAACACTTGCAGCTGCCAAACAGGACGAACGAACGGTCGATGAAAATCGACGCAGTCTGGTACCCTTGCTTGATGGCATGATGTTTCATGACTCCATCCGCCACAATGATGATCGCGGCAGCGTGACGGAATTATATGACCCGCGTTGGAACTGGCACCCGGATCCGCTGGTCTTTTCCTATATGTTCACCATCCGCCCGGGCGCGGTCAAAGGCTGGGGTCTGCACAAGGAACATGAAGACCGCTATTTTGTCATCAGCGGCGAAATGGAAGTGGTTCTCTATGATCCGCGGCCAGAATCAGGCACGTATGGCAAGCTCTGCAAGGTCTATCTCTCTGCCGCCCAGCCAAGGCTGATGAATGTGCCGAAATTTGTCTGGCATGCCGACCGCAATATCGGCACTACCGAGCTCGTCGTCGTCAATTTCCCGACCATCCAATATGACCATGCGAAACCGGACAAATATCGCCTGCCGCTGAATACCGACCTGATCCCGTATGATTTCGGGAATGTCACCGGATGGTAGGCAATCCGCTTTTTACCATCATCATGCCGACCCATAGCCGGGTCGATGTGATTGGTCATGCGATCGAATCCCTGCGCAACCAGACGGTTCAGGACTTTGAACTGCTGGTTGTCGGGGATGGCTGTGCGCCGGGCACCGGGGAGCGTGTCGCAAGTTTCAACGATCCACGCATCCGCTTTTTCGATCTGCCGAAGGCACCATTTTTTGGCTATGCCAACCGCAATGTAGCCCTGCGGGAATCGCGCGGCACATATATTGGCTTCATGGCCGATGATGATCTGGTCACACCCGATCATCTGGAAATCCTGCGCAATGCATTGGATGGCGGCGCGGCCCTTGCCTATACACAGGCGCTGTGGGTTTCCACCGATGGCATAGCCGCACCGTTTCTTACCAATCTCGACATGGCGGACCAGCTGGAACTGTTCATGTTCCGTGCCAATTCCATCCCGGCTTCCTGTTTTGCCTATCGCGCCGATGTGCTGCCCACCCGCGATGCCTGGCCGGAAGATGTGCCTGTTGCAGCCGACTGGCGCCTCTGGCAGAAAATCATCAATGCCGCACCAGAACATCCACTCACCTATTGCCGGACGCCAACCGTGCTGCACTTTTCTGCCAAGCGCAAGAATGCACGCCATTCCAATATGGGCGCGCTTGCCAATTATCTTGCCATTGCCGACACGGTTGACTGGTGGCCATCGGCGCTCAGACAGTCCATTGCCCCGGATCAGACGGAACAAGGCGTCTATGCCGCCCTGCTGTCCGATAAGGCACAGGATTTTACCGGCAGGCTCCGCCAGGCGGCCCAGGATCTGGTTGACAGGCTGACATGGCAATATATCCAGTCTGCCCCGGACAGCCAGATGGCAGAATTGCAGTCTGCGCTGCAGCAACAGGAAGCCCTGCGGGCCGCGGAGCGCGCACACATTGCCGCGCTGGAACAAAAGATTTCAGCCCTGCAGCAGGACATTGCACTGCTGACAAACCAGCTTGCGGCCAGAACGCATGAGGTGAACATGTTGAACAATGCCCGCTCGATACGTCTTGCCAGAGCGGTCAGAAAGCTGCTCCACCTTCACCCATGACCACGGCTTGTACCGATAACCGCTATGGCTCCAGCTCGGCATCCCAATAGAGAAAATCGAGCCAGCTTTCATGCAGATGGTTTGGCGGGAACAGCCTGCCATTATTGTGCAATTGCTGCACGGTGGGCATGACAGGTTTCTGGCGGGGCCACATTTGCGCGGCGGCAGGCAGAAGGCCACCCTTGCGCAGATTGCAGGGTG
Source organism: Daeguia caeni (assembly GCF_042653845.1). NCBI lineage: Bacteria > Pseudomonadati > Pseudomonadota > Alphaproteobacteria > Hyphomicrobiales > Brucellaceae > Daeguia > Daeguia caeni. The sequence goes on from NZ_JBHSEL010000045.1 coordinate 66,628, forward strand.
AGCAGGCGGCGACTACATTTTCCCACGTTGTCTCGCCACCGTGACAACGTGGGATGACGTGGTCGAAGGTCAGATCCTTTGACGACCCACAATACTGGCATTCAAAGCGGTCGCGCAGAAACACGTTGAAGCGCGTGAAGGCCGGATAGCGCGGTGGTTTCACATATTCCTTGAGGCAGATCACGCTGGGCAGGCGCATGCAAAAGGATGGCGAGGAGACCACCTGGTCATATTCCGCCACAATATGGACACGACCCAGAAACACGGCCTTGACCGCATCCTGCCATGACCAGAGCGACAGCGGATAATAGCTCAGCGGACGATAATCCGCATTGAGCACCAGTGCCGGCAAGCCTTTGGCACTTCGTGTTACGGCATCAGTCGAGACGTGCACGGTCAAATACGCACCTCCTTCGGAGCATTTCCGAACGGAAAAGGGCGTAAGAGTGGCGCGATTTTCCAGACGGAATTGCACTCTCCATTGCAGCGTCGCGCGACCGTTTTGGCGCATCAACGACACTCCAACCTCGTGAGGGCGGCACTGCGATACGCGGACTCTCGAACGATTGCGAATCGAAATACCGTCTTCAGCCGATGGAATAATGTAATCCCCATATGACAGGCTTGTGAAGCATAAACGCAATTGCAAATCCCGGTTCAGGCAAGGTTTACAGGACGATCACTGGTTCTGCCCAAGGCTGACAGCGCAGGCAATCCGTCCAGGGAAGCGCAAATATGGCCGCAGACGGGGCACAACCCCGGGCAGACCGGCCCTCAAGCCGCAATATTGCAAGGCCACACATGGTGTCCCTTGCCTTCCGCCTTTTCAGGACGTGCAGAACAGGCTACCAGTCTTGCATCCGCGCAATCAGATGGCAGCATCATGACAGGCCCCGTCTTTCGCTTTGCTCCCAGTCCCAATGGCAGGCTGCATCTCGGCCATGCCTATTCGGCCCTTCTGAACCAGAAAATGGCGACCGAAAGCGGCGGACGTTTTCTTTTACGCATTGAAGACATCGACACGACGCGCTGCACGGCAGAACTGGAACAGGCCATTTATGATGATCTGCACTGGCTGGGGCTTTGCTGGGAAGAGCCGGTGCGCCGCCAGTCCGACCATTTTGACGATTACCGCAAGGCGCTGCAGCAACTCATCGCGATGGAACTGGTTTATCCGGCCTTTCTCAGCCGCGGCGAAGTGCGCGCCCGCATTGCGGCAGCACGGGCCGAAGGCAGGGACTGGCCGCTTGATCCCGACGGCACGCCGCATTATCCGACCGAAGAGCGATATTTGAGCCAGAAGGAACAACAGACGCGCATGGCATCAGGCACGCCTTTTGCCTGGCGGCTGAACATGGCAAAGGCCATCGAAACTGCCGGATCCGATCTGTTCTGGCAGGAATCCGGCGCAGGCCCTTCCGGTGAAACCGGCCTGATCCGGGCAGAGCCGGCGCGCTGGGGCGATGTGGTGATTGCGCGCAAGGAAACACCAACCAGCTATCATCTCTCCGTCACGCTTGATGATGCAGCGCAAGCCATTACCCATGTCGTGCGCGGGCGCGACCTGTTTCACGCAACATCTGTCCACCGCCTGCTGCAAAGACTTCTCGACCTGCCAGAACCGCTTTATCACCACCATGATCTGATCCTTGCCGAAGACGGCCACAAGCTTTCCAAAAGCCGTTCCGATACATCCCTTGCCGCCCTGCGCGCGCAGGGCTGGACAGCCAACGATATTCGCGTATGGTTGAAAGTGTGAGCCGATTTTTTCCGCTACGTTGAAAATGATGTGCCAAAGCTTGCATTGACCTTGGCACCACAAAGCGTTTCAACTCATTGCAACAATGGTCCAGACTGGCCAATGCCAGACGGGCTGTGCATGAGGGCCGTATGCTGGCCGCGTAATTGCCCCTATTCCGGAGGAGATGGATAAATGAGCAGCTATGTTGAAATCGAAGGTCTGAAGGTTGCTCCCGAACTGGTAGCTTTTCTTGAAAAGGAAGCAGCCCCCGGAACAGGCATTGCGCCTGATCATTTCTGGAAAGGCTTTGCCGCGATCATCCGCGATCTGGCGCCACGGAACCGCGCGCTGCTGCAGAAACGCGACGCCTTGCAGGCCAAAATCGACGACTGGTACAAGGCCCACCGTGAAAAGGGCTATGGCCAGGCCGAATATCAGGCTTTCCTGCGTGATATCGGCTATCTCCTGCCGGAAGGTGATGATTTCAAGGTGACGACCGAAAATGTCGACCCGGAAATCGCCCATATTGCCGGCCCGCAGCTTGTCGTTCCGGTGATGAATGCACGCTATGCGCTCAATGCCGCCAATGCGCGCTGGGGCTCGCTCTATGATGCGCTCTATGGCACGGATGCGATCCCGGAAAGCGACGGCGCGGAAAAGGGCAAGGGCTATAATCCGAAGCGCGGCGAAAAGGTCATCGCCTGGGCAAAAGGCTTCCTTGATGAATCCGCTCCCTTGGCCGAAGGCAAATGGGCGGATGTCACCGGGCTTGCCGTTGCAAATGGCAAGCTTGTTGTTCGCCTGGGTAACAGGACGACCACGCTCAAGGATGACAGCCAGTTCAAGGGCTATAATGGCGCACCGGAAAATCCGGCCAATGTGCTTCTTGCCAGGAATGGCCTTCATGTCGATATCGTGATCAATGCAGAACACGTGATCGGCAAGGATAATCCGGCGCATATCGCCGATATCGTGCTGGAATCGGCCATCAGCACCATTCAGGACTGCGAGGATTCGGTTGCTGCCGTTGATGCTGAAGACAAGGTTGCCGCCTATCGCAACTGGCTTGGCCTGATGCGCGGCGACCTTGAGGATACGTTCGAAAAGGGCGGCAAGATGATGACCCGCCGCCTCAATCCTGACCGCTCCTATACGGCGCCGGATGGCACTCCGCTGACCCTCAAGGGCCGCTCGCTGATGCTGGTGCGCAATGTCGGCCACCTGATGACCAATCCGGCCATCCTTGATCAGGACGGCAACGAAGTGCCGGAAGGCATCATGGATGCAGCCTTTACCAGCCTGATTGCGCTGCATGATATCGGCCCCAATGGCCGCCACATGAATTCGCGTTACGGCTCCGTCTATATCGTCAAGCCGAAGATGCACGGGCCGGAAGAAGTGGCTTTCGCCAATGAAATCTTTGCCCGCACCGAACAGCTTCTTGGCCTGAAGCCGAATACGCTCAAGATGGGCATCATGGATGAGGAACGCCGCACCACGGTCAACCTCAAGGAATCCATCCGCGCAGCCAGGGAACGCGTGGTCTTCATCAATACCGGCTTCCTCGACCGCACGGGCGATGAAATCCACACCTCCATGGAAGCAGGCCCGATGATCCGCAAGGGCGACATGAAACAGGCAGCCTGGATTGCCGCCTATGAAAACTGGAATGTTGATATCGGGCTTGAATGCGGTCTGTCGGGCCGTGCCCAGATCGGCAAGGGCATGTGGGCCATGCCGGATCTGATGGCGGCAATGCTGGAACAGAAAATCGCCCATCCAAAGGCCGGCGCCAACACAGCCTGGGTGCCATCGCCAACGGCAACAACCCTGCATGCCACGCATTACCACAGAATTGATGTGGCAGCCGTTCAGGAACAGCTCAAGAGCCGCCCGCGTGCAAGCCTTGATGATATCCTGTCCGTGCCGGTGGCAACGCGGCCAAACTGGACGGCAGAGGATATTCAGAAGGAAATCGACAATAATGCGCAAGGCATTCTCGGTTATGTCGTGCGCTGGATCGATCAGGGCGTCGGCTGCTCGAAAGTGCCGGACATCAACAATATCGGCCTGATGGAAGACCGCGCCACCTTGCGCATTTCCGCCCAGCACATTGCCAACTGGCTCTACCATGGCATTGTGACGGAAGCGCAGGTTCTGGAGACACTGAAGCGCATGGCCGCCGTGGTTGACCGCCAGAATGCAGGCGACCCGGCCTATCGCCCGATGGCGCCGGATTTCGACAAGTCGATCGCCTTCCAGGCTGCCTGCGATCTCGTCTTCAAGGGGCGTGAACAGCCAAACGGCTATACCGAGCCGGTGCTGCATCGCCGCCGCCTTGAGCTGAAGGCAAGGGGCTGAAGCGGGCGGCCAAGGCCGGGGCACGGTACCCGGCCAACGCATCGCGTGATGTTATAGAATAACCATTCAGGCGGAAACTGCGGGCTTTTGCCCGCCTTTTGCCATCAATTTGTCCGCACCTTGCCACATTTCAAAGGCCGGAATCACGAATTTTTCATTCAATTTCGCGTCTTTCGGCATTAAACAGGGGCTCTCGAACCATCTGAAAGTTGCTCTCATGCCCCTCCTCATCCGCCCAGCAACCAAGGCTGACCTCCCCGCCATTCTTGCCATCTATAATGACGCGGTCGAAAATACTTTAGCGATCTGGAATGAAACAAGGGTCGACCTTGAAAACCGCCGCCAATGGCTTGCGGCGCGCAACCGCGATGGTTTTCCGGTTCTGGTTGCCGATCGTGATGGCGAGGTCATCGGCTATGCCAGCTATGGCACCTTCCGCCCCTTTGAAGGCTTTCGCCATACATCAGAACATTCGGTCTATGTCGCAAGGACAGCCCGCGGAGAAGGCATTGGCCGCGCTCTGCTTGCCGAACTGATCGAAGAGGCAAGACGGCGGAAAGTCCATGTTCTGGTGGCCGCCATCGAGGCAGGCAACACGGCCTCGATCGGCCTGCACAAGGCGCTTGGCTTTGAGGAAAGCGGCACGCTGAAACAGGTCGGCCAGAAATTCGGACGCTGGCTCGACCTCACCTTCATGCAAAAAATACTTTGATATCAGAGGGCTGCACGCGCAGCCCTCAATGATCAGTTCTGCTGTGGTGCAGCCTTCTTGGCCGACAGTCCGCAGATGCCGATCTCGCCTTCCAAACGCTCGCTGTGGACCATCAGGTAAAGACCGAGTCCGCTGGCAAGAACCGCGATGAATACCAGATACCAAGCATGGGCCATGGGATTGACAGCCAGCAGTGAAGTCACGATCACCGGCGTCAGGCCGCCAAAGACCGCATAGGAAAGATTGTAGGAAAACGACAGGCCGGAAAAGCGAACCGGTGCCGGGAATGCACGCACCATCACGTAAGGTACTGCCCCAACCATGCCAACAGAAAGCCCCATCACTGCATAAAGCGTGAACAGAACAGGTAGGGAAACCGCCGCATAGGTGTAGAAGACAAAGGTGGCAATACCGAAGAAAACACCTGCCACGGCAAAAAAGCGCCCGCTGCCGATCCGATCCACGATTGCGCCTGCCGTAACCGTGCCAAACATCAGGAACAGCGTACCGAAACTGGTCGCCGCCAGGGATTGCAGCGGCGTATAGCCATAGAGCTTCTGCAGGAAAGTCGCCGTCATCAGTGTGGTGACGACGATGCCTGCCGACAGGATCCAGGTCAGCAGCACGGAAATGATGACACCATGCAAATGGTTGCGCAGCACGGTACCGAGCGGCAGCCTGTCCTGCAGGAGATGGCTGTTCTTCATCTCGGTGAAAATCGGCGTTTCGGCCAGCCAGCGGCGCAGATAAACCGCAAACATGCCAAATATGCCGCCGATGAGGAAAGGAATGCGCCATGCATAGGCCGAAAGTTCGTCCGGCGTGAAAATCCAGTTGATGGCAGTGGCAATCAGCGAGCCAAGCATGATGCCAAAGGTCAGGCCCGAACAGAGGAAACCGCAGGCCATGCCGACGCGATTGGCAGGCACATGTTCTGCCACGAATGTCCATGCACCCGGCACCTCGCCGCCAATGGCAGCCCCTTGCAACATGCGAAAGACAATCAGCAGGATCGGCGCACCGACGCCAAGCGTCGCATAGGTCGGCAAGCAGGCCATGGCCAGTGTCGAGATCGACATGAGGAACACCGAAAAGGCAAAGACACGCTTGCGACCGAACCGGTCACCGAAATGCGCAAGCACGATGCCGCCCAACGGACGCACAAGATAACCGGCAGCGAAAATGCCGAATGTCTGGATCAGCACCAGCCAGTCCGGCATTTCCGGCGGAAAGAACAGATGTCCGATCACCGTCGCGAAGAAAACAAAGATGATGAAATCGTAAAATTCCAGTGCCCCGCCAAGTGCGGAAAGCCCCAGCGTGTGAAAATCCTGACGTGCGAGCGGGCGCGGAACTGCGTTTTGCGCATGATGTATCGTTGAGGCCATATTGTCTGCTTATCCATCGAAAAAGGAAAGAGGATGCTGCCCTATTGCGCAATTCACTCCATACTGCAAGGCTTGACTTCAGGGATAGAGATCTTATTTTAGAATTGTTCTAAAGTGTATTCCCGCCGCCACCCGATGTCATAAAGGATTGGTATTTTCCATGTTCAGCCGCTTTTTTGGCGATAGACGCCGCCCCTTCACCAGCCTGTCGGAACAGGAAATCCTGGCGCTTGCGATCTCGTCGGAAGAAGACGATGCGCGCATCTATCTGAACTATGCGGATGGTTTGCGCGATGAATTTCCGCAGTCGGCCGAAATCTTCACCCGCATGGCGGAAGAGGAGCACGGCCATCGCGACCGGCTGATTGCGCTTTATCGCGCGCGCTTTGGCGAACATATTCCGCTCATCCGCCGCGAACATGTCAGCGGCTATTATGACCGCAAGCCCGACTGGCTGGTGCGCCCGCTTGGCATCGACAAGGTGCGCCGGGCTGCGGCTGAAATGGAAGAACAGGCCTATCGCTTTTATGTCGAAGCCGCCAAGCAGGTGAATGATGCCAGCACCCGCCAGCTGCTTGGCGATCTGGCCATGGAAGAAAAGGGTCATGAGAAAACCGCTGAATCCCTCGAAGACCAGCTTGCACCGCAGAGCGTGCAGGAACAGGAACGCGCAGCCGAGCGCAAGCAGTTCATCCTGACCTATGTGCAGCCCGGCCTTGCCGGTCTGATGGATGGCTCTGTCTCGACACTCGCGCCCATCTTTGCCGCCGCATTTGCCACCCAGGATACGTGGCAGACCTTCCTCGTCGGCCTGTCGGCCTCGGTTGGCGCCGGCATTTCCATGGGCTTTACCGAAGCCGTCCACGACGATGGCAAATTGTCCGGCCGCGGCTCGCCGGTCAAGCGCGGCCTTTCCTGCGGCATCATGACGACGCTGGGCGGGCTTGGCCACACATTGCCTTATCTGATCAAGGATTTCTGGACGGCCACCATCATTGCCGGCGCCCTGGTCTTTGTCGAACTTTGGACAATCGCCTTTATCCAGAACCGTTATATGGAAACGCCGTTCTTCCGCTCCGTGCTCCAGGTCGTGCTGGGCGGCGGGCTGGTTCTGGCGGCCGGCATCCTGATCGGCAGTTCCTGATCATGAATATTGTCATGCTGCCGCCGGCGTTTTGCGCTGCGCGACAGCATGAAGCAGAACGGGCCGTCATTCCGCAGGAACGGCGTGGCCCTGTTTTTGCCGCACAATCTCGAACGGCTCAATGGCAATGCGCCCCTTTCGGGTCACGGTGACAAAACTGTTGGCCGGCACAGGCATCCAGTTCTCTGCCTGTCCATCGAGCGGCTCCGACACAACACAGATGCCGGAAGATGGCGCAAGCGTTGCGGTATAGAGCGTCGGCGCAAAGGCATCCGTGGCATAGCGGATGGCATAAAGCTGATTGCCATCCGAAAAGGCCGCGGTCAGGCGCAAAAATGGCGGCACGCCTGCGCGCACAGCCTCATCCACCACCACCGTCACCATGCGCTGCATGGCGGCAACCGGATCCTTATCCAGCCCGAATTCCAGCAAGAGCAGGAAAATCAGTTCCGAATCCGTCGTCCCGTGGCGCTGGCGATAGAGATCATCGCAGAGACAGGCCTCAAGTCTGCGACGCAGCCGGTCAAACTGACCGATCTGGCCATTGTGCATGAAGCTCCAACGCCCGGAGACAAAAGGATGACAGTTGGAGCGACTGGTCAGCCCGCCTGTCGAGGCGCGTACATGCGCCAGAAACAGGCTCGAACGGATTTGCCGCGCAAGGCTGAGCAGATTCTGATCTGACCAGGCAGGCAGAATATCGCGGTAAAGCCCAGGCTCCGCGCGACTGCCATACCAGGCAATGCCAAAACCATCACCATTGGTGCGGGTCTTGGCTTCATGTGCATCGTGGCTTTGCGCCACCAGAGAATGACAAGGGGAAGATATAATATCTTCCAGATATGTTTCAGGCCCCAGATATGCTGCCCAACGGCACATTGCCTTCCCGGTTTTCACCGCCCCCGATTCTGCGTTCGTTCATAAAGCTGTCGAACAATGGTGCTTGCCGTTTTTTCAAACAAGAATGGCAAAAATGCATGAACCAGAGCCGCAAAGGCAGCCGAAAACAGTTTCAGTGAAAACCAGCCGGCAAAGGCCATATGCTGGAAATAGGTCTCGTTGACCGATGCCGGGTGTTCTGTAAACAGGCGGGTGATGCGTGTCGTCATCAGCGTACTCCCATTCTCCATTGGTATAATTTTTCGCCACAGCGCGATGGTGGCTGCTAATCAGAAACAGGAATCTAACATATCGGCATAAGATGATGTCTCAATTTGTCCTTGTCTTTTGCAAGATTTTGGGATACTCATCCCAAAATGCTCGCATCCATTGATGATTTTGATCGAAAAATTCTATCCGAACTGCAAAATGATGGCAGTCTTTCGGTGGATTCCCTGTCGGAAAGAATCAATCTGTCGCGCAATGCCTGCTGGCGGCGCGTGAAACGGCTGGAAGAGGAAGGTATCATCAAGGCACGCGTTGCCCTTGTCGACCCGGAAGCGGTCGGCTGTGGGCTTTCGGTGTTCATTCTGGTGCGCACATCCAGCCACGACCCGGAATGGCTGGCCAAATTCCGCAACGCCATGAACAGGCTGCCGGAAATTGTCGGCGTCTATCGCATGACCGGGGATCTTGATTATGTGCTGCGCGCCCGTGTTTCGGATGTCAAAGCCTATGACCGGCTGTATCAGCGGCTGATCGCCAGCGTACCGCTTTCCGATGTATCCGCTTCCTTTGTCATGGAAGAGATCAAGGAAACGACCGCCGTGCCGCTTGAATTGCGCTAGCATATTCTCGCAGACCCAGACACAAACCGGTTTCCGCCTTTCCTGGAGGCTCCGCCATGTATCTGCGCAAGGGCCATGGCGACGCGAAATTTCATTTCGCGATCACAAGCAGGAATCCACATGATCCTTGCAAAACCACAAATTGGCGGTACACCTTTACGATAAATTTTCCTATGAGCGTCTCGAGGCAGATTATATTCGCAGGAAAGGCTCCCCCATGACCGCAGCATCCACCACCGCCCCAACGCTCGGCATCATTCGTCTTGAGCATTCAAAAGGCCTTGAATTGCCTTCCTATGAGACAGCCGGGGCATCAGGCATGGATTTGCGTGCGGCAGTGGCCGAAGACCGACAGATCGTGCTCTTGCCCGGCCGCCGCACCCTTGTGCCAACCGGACTGATCTTTGAAATTCCGCATGGCTATGAAGTGCAGATACGCCCGCGTTCCGGTCTGGCGGCAAAATTCGGCATTACCTGCCTGAACACGCCCGGCACGATTGATTCCGACTATCGCGGTGAAGTGAAGGTGCTGCTGATCAATCTGGGCGATGAGGATTTCCGTATTGAACGCGGCATGCGCATTGCCCAGGCCGTGCTGGCACCTGTTGCGCACGCGCAGATCGAAGAACGCAGTACCGTGAGCGAAACCGCGCGCGGCGCTGGCGGCTTTGGTTCAACCGGCCACGCATAGCAGAACGCAGCCCGCACATTGGAGCAATTCAGATTTTCACGGAAACGCTGAATTGCTTCAACATAGTGTCATTTCGCACTTCCAGACAGAAAACCGGTATCCACTTCCTGGAACCGCTCTTTTGCGTTACGCAGTTCCGGACGGAAAACCGGTGCCCACTTTTCCTGGAACTGCTTGTTGCGTTACGCAGTTCCGGACGAAAAACCGGTGCCCACTTTTTCTGGAACTGCTGTCTGACAGATGCGCCTTGCCGCAGACAGCCCCGGCAAGCCCCGTGCAGGCCGGGCTTATTCCTGTCATCCTGCCAGACATGGTTGCTGCCCCCCATTTCCCATTGCAGAACCGGCGAGAGATGTCTAATCAGTCATAAATGATGGAAACGAAGGGCCGCTGACGCGCTGGGGAATTGAATGCTGAAGGAATTCATCGTTGGCACTGCAGTCGGCATGACCGTCATGCTCGTCCACCTCATCTCCACGCTTATCATCTATTATTTCGTGCAGTCGCTCGGAAACAGGATCCATGAGAGAAGGGTGACTTTTCTGATCATTTCCATGGTCGCGCTCTATGCAATGCTGTTCATCTGCGTCTGTTGCAGTGTCGGCATCTGGGCCTATGCCTATCAGCAGATGGGCTTTACCGTCGATTTCCGCGACGCCTTCTATACGGCCATGCTGAACTATACGACCCTTGGCTCCGGCTATCTCAATCAGGTCATCCAGACCCGCCTGCTCGGCCCCATGACAGCCGCAAGCGGCATCTTGATGTTTGCCTGGTCAGCCGCCTTGCTGGTTTATGTCATTCAGTTGCACCTGCCCACATTGTTCAAGCCAAACCGCAGATGACGGACAGCCTGCACGGAATAGCTCAAGAGACGCTTATGACAGCATTTCGTTGCCTTCATGGGACAAAATGGCCGCAGCCATGACAGATAGGTGAACAACCCGCCTGTGCGCAGCGCACTCCCAATCTTTGCCGTGCGCCAGAATGCTGCCCATCCCCGTTTTTGGCCGACATATGTCCTGCCAACCCATATGTGCTTCGCCGTGATGAAAAGACTTGAAAACCCTCACATTTGCTTGTCTCGCCGCAGTGCCGGATGAAACCGTCTCCCACTTTTCCCGAAACAGCTCCTGTTTTCAGCCTCAAACACACGGTTCGCCACGCAAATGAATGTATTCGTGCCTGAATGGACAATCATTCAAGCAAATACTGCATCACAATTACTGCATGTTGCATCCTGACACAAAGCAAACTTAAGATTTTATTACTTAAAGCTAATATCTATGCACATATAAGCATGATCCAACAATATTTTAGAGCCCGACTCAAAATTTCATTTTTGCGATACGCCTCGTCATTCGCCTGATTGAGGAGATGAGCATCCAAGCTTGTGA
>NZ_JBHSEL010000046.1:0-16925 GCF_042653845.1 Daeguia caeni
CATGGAAGAGAAGCTGCGCTTCGCTATCCGTGAAGGTGGCCGCACCGTCGGCGCCGGTATCGTAGCATCGATCATCGAGTAATGAATTTCCGGCGGTGCGCCGCCGGAGAGTTTTGGGCAGAAATGCCTATAGGGGTATAGCTCAGTTGGTAGAGCGACGGTCTCCAAAACCGTAGGTCGCGGGTTCGAACCCTGCTGCCCCTGCCAATCGAACGGGCATTCACATTCAGGTGTGAATGTCCGTTTTGCATTGCGCCTGTGTCTGTTATCAGGCGCATGGCTGGCCGGCTGATGGCGCGGCGCGAATATGGTTCCCGGTGATTGACCATACCTGGAAAGGGCCCGGCAGGACTGTCAGGGCTGAAAATGTGTGGGGGCCGGATTTCCGGCGGGCCTGTTTGGGAAAGTTTTAACCTATGGGCTTGTCTTTTGTGAGAATCGGCTCTATGTAGGGTCAACAGACACGCGGTGCGTGGGGCTGATAGTTCAGCTTTACGCGCCGTAAATGCGTGGGCTCCGGCATTTGATTCGATTGAATCGAGGTTTTGGGGTTGCGCCTGATCAGTGGCAGAGCGGCAGATGGCATCCAAGACGAATCCGATCACCTTTTTGCAGCAGGTTCGCGCCGAAACGGCGAAGGTGACCTGGCCGACGCGGCGTGAAACGATCATTTCCACGATCATGGTGGTTGTGATGGCTTTTCTGGCTGCGGCGTTCTTTTTCCTTGCCGATCAGCTGATGGCTTTTGGTGTGGATTTCATTCTTGGCCTTGGCCGCTAAGTCCGGAGTGGGAGTATCGACATGACGGCGCGGTGGTACATCGTTCACGCATATTCGAATTTCGAGAAAAAGGTCGCCGAGGATATCGAGGCGAAGGCTCGGCAGAAGGGCTTGGCTGACCTGATCGAGCAGATTGTTGTTCCGACGGAAAAGGTTGTGGAAGTGCGTCGTGGCCGCAAGGTCGATGCGGAGCGCAAGTTTTTTCCCGGCTATGTGCTTGTTCGGGCCCATCTTACCGATGCGGTCTTTTCTCTGATCAAGAATACGCCAAAGGTTACCGGTTTTCTGGGTGACTCCAAGCCTGTTCCGGTCTCGCAGAAGGAGGTCGATCTCATTCTGAATCAGGTTCAGGATGGTGTTGAGCGTCCGAAGACCTCGGTTTCCTTCGAGGTTGGTGAACAGGTTCGCGTTTCTGATGGGCCATTTGCCTCGTTCAACGGTATTGTTCAGGAAGTTGATGAGGAGCGCGCTCGTCTCAAGGTTGAGGTTTCGATCTTCGGGCGTGCAACGCCTGTTGATCTGGAATATGGTCAGGTTGACAAGCTCTGACCATTTGCCCGTAAGGGTTTGCGCTTGTTTGGCTGCTGATCGCAACGGTTTTGCTGATTGGTTGTCGTTTAAGCGTTTCGTGGTGGAAGGGAAAGTGGCTTAGCCGGTCACGGAGCTCGTACCACCAGACTGCCCGCCAGTATCTGGCGTCAGTTGAACAGCCGGTCCGCCGGCATTCACAGGGAGCCGGCAAGTCCGGCAATGTAGAGAAGGCAGAAAGTAATGGCTAAGAAAGTAGCAGGCCAGCTTAAGCTGCAGGTTCCAGCCGGAGCGGCCAACCCATCGCCTCCGATCGGTCCAGCCCTCGGTCAGCGCGGTATCAACATCATGGAATTCTGTAAGGCTTTCAATGCGGCCACGCAGGAAATGGAAAAGGGATCGCCGATTCCGGTTGTGATCACCTATTACCAGGACAAGTCCTTCACCTTCGTGATGAAGACTCCTCCGGTCACCTACTTCCTCAAGAAGGCGGCCAATCTGAAGTCTGGTTCGAAGGCGCCTGGCAAGACGAGTGCTGGCAAGATCAGTCGCGACAAGGTTCGCGAAATCGCTGAAGCCAAGATGAAGGATCTGAACGCAGCTGATATCGAAGCAGCAATGCGCATGGTCGAAGGTTCTGCCCGTTCGATGGGCCTGGAAGTGGTGGGCTGATACAATGGCAAAAATTTCCAAGCGCATTAGCAAGATCCGCGAAGGTCTTGACCGCAACAAGCTGTATGACCTGACGACGGCCATCAACCTCGTCAAGGAGCGCGCCAACGCCAAATTCGATGAAACCATCGAAATTGCAATGAATCTTGGTGTTGATCCGCGTCATGCCGACCAGATGGTCCGCGGCGTTGTCAATCTGCCAAACGGCACCGGTCGTACCGTCCGCGTTGCAGTTTTCGCGCGTGGCGACAAGGCTGAGGAAGCCAAGAAGGCAGGCGCTGACATCGTTGGTGCGGAAGACCTGGTTGAAATCGTCAACAGCGGCAAGATCGAATTCGATCGTTGCATTGCAACTCCGGACATGATGCCGCTCGTCGGCCGTCTCGGCAAGGTTCTTGGCCCACGTGGTCTGATGCCGAATCCGAAGGTTGGCACGGTTACCGTTGATGTTGCTGGTGCAGTTGCTGCTTCCAAGGGTGGCGCTGTCGAATTCCGTGTCGAAAAGGCTGGTATTGTCCATGCCGGTATCGGCAAGGTATCCTTTGACTCTGTCAAGCTGGAAGAAAACATCAAGGCATTTGCTGACGCTGTCATCAAGGCGAAGCCGGCAGCTGCCAAGGGTGAATACGTCAAGCGCGTATCGATTTCTTCGACCATGGGCGTTGGCGTCAAGGTTGATCCGGCAACCGTCAAGGTTGTTGCCTGATTGAAGATTTGATGCAGGCTCCGCTTGGTCGGAGCCTGTATTTCCCTGTTTTGGGGAAGGGGTGGCAGGCCCACCAGTGCAAACTGGGAAAGCTGCGCAGATTCCGGATCGTGAGATCCGGATAGCCGGACGAAAGTCCGGTTATCCTGTCCGAGATTGCAGGCGGACGACCATCCTTGGATGATCGGCCTTAAACAACAGCCTGCATGAGACGTGGAATAACCTGGTTTCGCGCGTAATGCGCATGCGAGGTTTGAACCGTAGTTGCCTTTGAACGAAGCCTCAGGGCTGCGTTGAAGGGGGCAGGATCCTCGAACGTCGGACTGGCTGAATGGCTGGTTCGGCAAAGGCAACCCGGCAGGATCGGATGATCCTGTCAACTGGAGAGAGACAGTGGATAGAGCGGAAAAACGCGAATTTGTCGCGTGGCTGAACGGCGCTTTCAAAGAGTCCGGTTCGGTCGTCGTGGCCCACTATACCGGTCTCACCGTTGCGCAGATGAGCGAACTTCGCGCGAAGATGCGTGAAGCAGGTGGGTCCGTTAAAGTCGCGAAAAACCGCCTTGCCAAAATCGCTCTTCAGGGCACGGAATCGGAAGGCATTGCTGGCCTGTTTACGGGTCAGACGGTGGTCATCTATGCAAATGACCCGGTTGTCGCTCCGAAAGTAGCCGTCGATTTCGCCAAGTCTAACGATAAGCTCGTTATTCTCGGCGGTGCAATGGGCGCAACCGTACTGAACGCCGAAGGCGTGAAGTCGCTGGCATCGCTCCCGTCGCTCGACGAACTGCGCGCAAAGCTGGTTGGTATGATCCAGACCCCGGCCCAGCGTCTTGCAGTGCTTACCAGCGCTCCGGCGGGTCAGATCGCCCGCGTTATCGGCGCGTATGCCCGGAAGAACGAGGCGGCTTAAGGCCGTTTCTCGCTGTCATCAGTTCAAACCTTAAACATAGGAATTACAAAAATGGCTGATCTTGCAAAGATCGTAGAAGACCTGTCGGCCCTGACCGTTCTGGAAGCGGCTGAACTTTCGAAGCTTCTGGAAGAAAAGTGGGGCGTTTCGGCTGCTGCTCCTGTAGCAGTTGCTGCTGCTGCTGGCGGCGCTGCTGCTCCGGCTGCTGAAGAAAAGACCGAATTCGACGTTATCCTCGTCGACGGTGGCGCAAACAAGATCAACGTGATCAAGGAAGTTCGCGGCATCACCGGTCTCGGCCTGAAGGAAGCCAAGGACCTCGTCGAAGGCGCTCCGAAGCCGCTCAAGGAAGGCGTTGCCAAGGACGAAGCCGAAAAGCTCAAGGCTCAGCTCGAAGCTGCTGGCGCTAAGGTCGAACTCAAGTAAGTTCGGTAAAAATTCTGGCGGATGGTTTCCATCCGCCAGTATCTTCCGTAAAAGGAAGATTGACTGACTGGAACCCTTTTCCTGATGGCCCGGAACGGCTTTCAGGAAACGGGTTTTAGCCCGTTAGAAAGACCGCCGCAGGGCGGCACATATTAAGGCCGTAAGGCGTGAGCAAGCCGCAAGGCAAAGAACGAGGAGCGACGATGGCTCAGACCCATTCATTCAATGGTCGCAAGCGCGTACGCAAATTTTTCGGCAAGATCCCCGAGGTCGCCGAGATGCCGAACCTTATCGAGGTTCAGAAGGCATCTTACGACCAATTTCTCATGGTTGAAGAACCAGCCGGTGGGCGTCCTGACGAGGGTTTGCAGGCGGTTTTCAAGTCTGTTTTCCCGATTCAGGACTTCTCCGGTGCAGCCATGCTCGAATTCGTACGCTACGAATTCGATCCACCGAAGTTCGATGTTGATGAATGCCGTCAGCGCGATCTCACCTATTCAGCACCGCTGAAGGTAACGCTGCGCCTTATCGTGTTCGATATTGACGAGGATACCGGCGCAAAGTCGATCAAGGACATCAAGGAGCAGGATGTCTACATGGGCGATATGCCGCTCATGACCGACAACGGCACCTTCATCGTCAATGGTACGGAACGCGTTATCGTTTCGCAGATGCACCGTTCGCCAGGTGTGTTCTTCGATCACGACAAGGGCAAGACCCATTCATCGGGCAAGCTTCTGTTTGCAGCGCGCGTCATTCCTTATCGTGGTTCGTGGCTCGACATCGAATTCGACGCAAAAGACATCGTCTATGCCCGTATCGATCGTCGCCGCAAGCTGCCGGTCACGACGCTTCTGATGGCGCTTGGCATGGATGGTGAGGATATTCTTTCCACCTTCTATCGCACCGTCAGCTACAGGAAGGATGGCGACAACTGGCGCATTCCTTATTCCGTCGAACGCTTCAAGGGCATGAAGATCGTATCCGATCTGATCGACGCGGATACAGGTGAAGTTGTCATGGAAGCCGGCAAGAAGCTGACGGCCCGTGCCGCCAAGCAGCTTGCCGAAAAGGGCCTGAAGGCGATCAAGGCAACCGAAGACGATCTGTTCGGCTCCTACCTTGCGGAAGATATCGTCAACTACTCCACTGGTGAGATCTATCTCGAAGCCGGTGACGAGATTGACGAAAAGGTTCTCAAGACGCTGCTGGATATTGGTGTCGAGGAAATCAATGTTCTTGACATCGACCATGTCAATATCGGCGCCTATATCCGCAACACGCTGGCCATCGACAAGAACGAAAGCCGTCAGGACGCGCTGTTTGACATCTACCGTGTCATGCGACCGGGTGAACCGCCGACGATGGATTCGGCAGAAGCGATGTTCCATTCGCTGTTCTTCGATCCGGAACGCTATGACCTGTCGGCTGTCGGTCGCGTGAAGATGAATATGCGTCTCGACCTCGACGCAGACGACACGGTTCGCGTCCTGCGCAAGGAAGACATCCTTGCCGTGGTCAAGATGCTGGTTGAACTGCGCGACGGTCGCGGCGAGATCGACGACATCGACAATCTCGGCAACCGCCGTGTACGCTCGGTCGGCGAACTGATGGAAAATCAGTACCGCATTGGTCTTCTGCGCATGGAACGTGCGATCAAGGAACGTATGTCCTCGATCGAAATCGACACGGTCATGCCGCAGGATCTGATCAATGCCAAGCCTGCTGCTGCGGCTGTTCGTGAATTCTTCGGCTCTTCGCAGTTGTCGCAGTTCATGGACCAGACCAATCCGCTGTCGGAAATCACCCACAAGCGCCGTCTTTCGGCCCTTGGCCCGGGCGGTCTGACGCGTGAACGCGCAGGCTTCGAAGTGCGCGACGTTCATCCGACGCATTATGGCCGTATCTGCCCGATCGAAACGCCGGAAGGCCCGAACATCGGTCTGATCAACTCGCTGGCTACCTTTGCCCGCGTCAACAAGTACGGTTTCATTGAAAGCCCATACCGCAAGATCATTGACGGTAAGGTGACAAACGAAGTCGTCTATCTGTCGGCAATGGAAGAAGCCAAGCACACGATTGCACAGGCCAATGTCGAGCTGGATGAGGAAGGTCGCTTTGTCGACGAATTCGTCATCAGCCGTCATGCTGGCGAAGTGATGCTTGCTCCGCGCGAAAACGTCGACCTCATGGACGTTTCACCGAAGCAGATCGTGTCGGTTGCTGCGGCTCTCATTCCGTTCCTCGAAAACGACGACGCCAACCGCGCGCTCATGGGCTCGAACATGCAGCGTCAGGCTGTTCCGCTCATCCGTGCGGAAGCTCCGTTTGTCGGAACGGGTATGGAACCGATCGTTGCCCGTGACTCCGGTGCTGCGATTGCGGCCCGCCGTGCAGGTATTGTCGATCAGGTGGATGCGACCCGTATCGTTATTCGTGCGACCGAAGAACTTGATCCTTCGAAGTCGGGCGTTGACATCTATCGCCTGCAGAAGTTCCAGCGCTCGAACCAGTCGACCTGTATCAATCAGCGTCCGCTTGTTCGCGTCGGTGATCGCGTAAACAAGGGTGACATCATCGCTGACGGTCCTTCGACCGATCTGGGTGATCTGGCTCTTGGCCGTAACGTGCTCGTCGCGTTCATGCCATGGAACGGCTACAACTACGAAGACTCGATCCTGCTCTCGGAACGCATTGTCGCTGACGACGTCTTCACCTCGATCCATATCGAGGAATTCGAAGTCGCTGCCCGCGATACGAAGCTTGGACCGGAAGAAATCACCCGCGATATTCCGAACGTCTCGGAAGAAGCGCTGAAGAACCTCGACGAAGCCGGTATCGTCTATATCGGTGCTGAGGTTCATCCGGGTGACATTCTCGTTGGCAAGATCACGCCGAAGGGCGAAAGCCCGATGACGCCGGAAGAAAAGCTACTGCGCGCCATCTTCGGTGAGAAGGCTTCCGACGTGCGCGACACCTCGATGCGCATGCCTCCGGGAACCTATGGTACGGTTGTGGAAGTTCGCGTTTTCAACCGCCACGGCGTTGAAAAGGACGAACGCGCAATGGCCATCGAGCGCGAGGAAATCGAGCGTCTCGCCAAGGACCGTGACGACGAACAGGCAATCCTGGATCGCAACGTCTATGGCCGTCTTGCAGACATGCTGGAAGGCAAGGTTGCTGTCAGCGGTCCGAAGGGCTTCAAGAAGGGTACGGTTGTTACCCGTGAAGCCATGGCGGATTATCCGCGTTCGCAGTGGTGGCAGTTTGCCGTTGAAGACGAAAAGCTTCAGGGTGAACTCGAAGCCCTGCGCGCCCAGTACGACGAATCCAAGAAGCTGCTTGAAGCCCGCTTCATGGACAAGGTCGAAAAGGTACAGCGCGGTGACGAGATGCCTCCGGGCGTCATGAAGATGGTCAAGGTCTTTGTTGCCGTAAAGCGCAAGATCCAGCCAGGCGACAAGATGGCTGGGCGTCATGGTAACAAGGGTGTTGTCTCGCGCATTCTGCCGGTCGAGGACATGCCGTTCCTTGAAGACGGAACGCATGCCGACATCGTGCTCAATCCGCTGGGTGTGCCGAGCCGCATGAATGTGGGCCAGATTCTGGAAACCCACCTTGGCTGGGCTTGTGCCGGCATGGGCAAGAAGATTGGCGAGCTGCTGGAAGCCTACAGGAAGACCCAGGACATCAAGCCGCTGCGTGACGTGCTGGAGCACATCTATCCAGACAATGACCGCAACGAGCCGGTGCGTCAGTATGACGATGAATCGATCCTCATGCTGGCAAATCAGGTCAAGCGTGGTGTATCGGTCGCAACGCCGGTCTTTGACGGTGCGCATGAAGCCGACATCAATGCGATGCTCGCCGATGCGGGTCTGTCGACTTCCGGTCAGTCGATCCTGTATGATGGCCGTACGGGTGAACCGTTCGACCGTCCGGTGACCATTGGCTACATCTATATGCTGAAGCTGCATCACCTGGTCGACGACAAGATCCATGCCCGTTCGATTGGTCCATACTCGCTTGTGACCCAGCAGCCTCTTGGCGGTAAGGCACAGTTTGGTGGCCAGCGCTTCGGTGAAATGGAAGTCTGGGCACTGGAAGCCTATGGTGCGGCTTACACGCTGCAGGAAATGCTGACCGTCAAGTCGGACGACGTGGCTGGCCGTACCAAGGTCTACGAAGCGATCGTTCGTGGCGACGACACGTTCGAAGCTGGCATTCCGGAGAGCTTCAACGTCCTCGTCAAGGAAATGCGTTCGCTTGGCCTCAATGTCGAGCTCGACGATACGCGTACGCTCGGCCATCCGGCGCTGCCAGACGCCGCAGAGTAACAACAAGGCGCGCCATGCAATTGCCATGGCGCGCCCTTAAGCTTACCGGAATGGGCGGCGTCCTGCCGATTTCGTCCGGGTATTGCCAAAGCATAGCTTAAAGCGCAGCCTGCTGCGTAATACCGCGAATTCTTTTCAGGATGGCTGAGGCTTACAGCCCGTCATCGACGACACAGGGCGATGATCGCCCTTAAGGAGAACGGCATGAACCAAGAGGTCATGAATCTTTTCAATCCTCAGGCTCCGGCGCAAACGTTCGATTCCATCAGAATCTCGATCGCCAGCCCTGAGAAGATTCTGTCCTGGTCATACGGCGAGATCAAGAAGCCGGAGACGATCAACTACCGTACGTTCAAGCCAGAACGCGATGGTCTCTTCTGCGCGCGCATCTTTGGCCCGATCAAGGACTATGAATGCTTGTGCGGCAAGTACAAGCGCATGAAGTACAAGGGCATTATCTGCGAAAAGTGCGGCGTTGAAGTCACGCTGTCGCGCGTGCGTCGTGAACGCATGGGCCATATCGAGCTGGCTGCCCCTGTTGCGCATATCTGGTTCCTGAAGTCGCTGCCAAGCCGCATCGGCACGCTTCTGGACATGACGCTCAAGGATATTGAGCGCGTTCTGTATTTCGAAAACTACATCGTTACCGAACCGGGCCTGACTTCGCTGAAGGAGCATCAGCTTCTTTCGGAAGAAGAATACATGATGGCCGTTGATGAATTCGGTGAAGATGCTTTCACCGCTCTCATCGGCGCAGAAGCCATCTATGAACTGCTGGCTTCGATGGATCTGGAAAAGATCGCAGGCGATCTGCGTTCCGAGCTTGCTGAGACCACTTCGGATCTCAAGCAGAAGAAGCTGATGAAGCGCCTGAAGATCGTTGAGAACTTCATTGAATCGGGCAACCGTCCGGAATGGATGATCATGAAGATCATCCCGGTCATTCCGCCGGATCTGCGTCCGCTTGTACCACTCGATGGCGGTCGTTTCGCAACCTCCGACCTGAACGATCTCTATCGTCGCGTCATCAACCGTAACAACCGTCTGAAGCGGCTGATCGAACTGCGCGCACCGGGCATCATCATCCGCAACGAAAAGCGCATGTTGCAGGAAGCTGTCGATGCGCTGTTCGACAACGGCCGTCGTGGCCGCGTCATCACGGGTGCCAACAAGCGTCCGCTGAAGTCGCTGTCGGACATGCTCAAGGGCAAGCAAGGCCGCTTCCGTCAGAACCTGCTCGGTAAACGTGTCGACTATTCCGGCCGTTCGGTTATCGTGACCGGCCCCGAGCTGAAGCTGCACCAGTGCGGCCTGCCGAAGAAGATGGCGCTCGAACTGTTCAAGCCGTTCATCTATGCCCGCCTCGACGCGAAGGGTTACTCCTCGACCGTCAAGCAGGCAAAGAAGCTGGTTGAAAAGGAACGTCCGGAAGTCTGGGATATTCTTGACGAGGTCATCCGCGAGCATCCGGTTCTGCTGAACCGCGCACCGACGCTGCACCGTCTGGGTATCCAGGCTTTCGAACCTGTGCTGATTGAAGGCAAGGCGATCCAGCTCCATCCGCTTGTCTGTACGGCGTTCAACGCCGACTTCGACGGTGACCAGATGGCTGTTCACGTGCCGCTGTCGCTTGAAGCCCAGCTTGAAGCCCGCGTGCTGATGATGTCGACCAACAACATCCTGCACCCGGCAAACGGCGCGCCGATCATCGTTCCGTCGCAGGACATGGTTCTCGGTCTCTACTATCTGTCGATCGTGGCGGAAAAGGAACCGGGCGAGGGCATGATCTTCGCCGATATGGGCGAATTGCAGCATGCGCTTGAAAACAAGGTCGTGACGCTGCACACCAAGATCAAGGGCCGCTTCAAGACCGTTGATGCGGAAGGCAAGCCGGTGTCGAAGATTTACGACACCACGCCGGGCCGCATGATCATCGGTGAGCTTCTGCCGCGTCATCCGAATGTTTCCTTCGACATCTGCAATCAGGAGATGACGAAGAAGAACATTTCCAAGATGATCGACCATGTGTACCGTCATTGCGGTCAGAAAGAGACGGTTATCTTCTGTGACCGGATCATGCAGCTTGGCTTTGCCCATGCATGTAAGGCTGGCATCTCGTTCGGCAAGGACGACATGGTCATTCCGGAAGCCAAGGCCAAGATCGTTGCTGAGACCGAAGCGCTCACGACCGAGTATGAACAGCAGTACAATGACGGTCTGATCACGCAGGGCGAAAAGTACAACAAGGTTGTTGACGCCTGGGGTAAGGCAACCGACAGGATCACTGAAGAAATGATGGCGCGCCTGAAGGCCGTCGAATTCGATCCGGTCACCGGCCGTCAGAAGCAGATGAACTCGGTTTACATGATGTCGCATTCGGGTGCCCGTGGTTCGGTCAACCAGATGCGTCAGCTTGGCGGCATGCGCGGCCTGATGGCCAAGCCGTCGGGTGAAATCATCGAAACCCCGATCATTTCGAACTTCAAGGAAGGCCTCACCGTTAACGAGTACTTCAACTCGACCCACGGCGCCCGTAAGGGTCTGGCCGACACCGCTCTGAAGACGGCTAACTCCGGTTACCTGACCCGTCGTCTGGTGGACGTTGCACAGGATGCGATCATTTCGGAAGTCGATTGCGGCGCCGAAGTTGGTCTTACCATGCAGCCGATCGTTGATGCCGGTCAGATCGTGGCTTCAATCGGTCAGCGCGTTCTCGGCCGTACGGCACTTGATCCGATCCTGCATCCGGTTACCGGCGAGGTCATCGTCGAAGCTGGTCGCATGATCGAGGAAAAGGATGTCGAGATCATCGAAAAGGCCGGTATCCAGTCGATCCGCATCCGTTCGGCCCTGACCTGCGAAACCCGCAACGGCGTCTGCGCCAAGTGCTATGGTCGTGACCTTGCACGTGGTACCCCGGTCAATATCGGCGAAGCCGTCGGTGTCATCGCGGCCCAGTCGATCGGTGAACCGGGTACGCAGCTCACCATGCGTACGTTCCACCTTGGTGGTACGGCACAGGTTGTCGACTCGTCCTATCTCGAAGCGTCCTATGAAGGTACGGTCAAGCTGCGCAACCGCAATGTGGTTCGCAACTCTGATGGCAACCTGGTTGTCATGGGCCGTAACATGGCTGTCCTCATCATCGATGCAAACGGCAAGGAACGCGCCGTCCATCGCGTCACCTATGGTTCGCGTCTGTTCGTTGACGAGGGTGATACGGTCAAGCGCGGTCAGCGTATTGCGGAATGGGACCCATATACCCGTCCGATCATGACCGAAGTCGAAGGCTATGTCGAATTCGAAGACCTGATCGATGGTCTTTCGGTTTCGGAAACGGCCGACGAATCGACGGGTATCACCAAGCGCGTCGTCATCGACTGGCGTTCGACCCCACGCGGTTCGGATCTGAAGCCGGCCATCGTCATCAAGGACAAGAATGGCAAGGTTGCCAAGCTGTCCAAGGGCGGTGATGCACGCATCCTGCTCTCGGTTGAAGCAATTCTTTCCGTTGAGCCAGGTGCACATGTCAAGGCTGGTGACGTTATCGCCCGTCTGCCGATGGAAAGCGCCAAGACCAAGGACATTACCGGTGGTCTGCCGCGCGTTGCCGAACTGTTCGAAGCACGTCGTCCGAAGGATCACGCCATCATCGCGGAAATCGATGGTACCGTTCGCTTTGGCCGCGACTACAAGAACAAGCGTCGCATCATCATCGAGCCGAATGACGATTCACTTGAACCGGTCGAATATCTCATTCCGAAGGGCAAGCCGTTCCATCTCCAGGACGGTGACGTCATTGAAAAGGGTGAGTACATCCTCGACGGTAACCCGGCACCACATGACATTCTGGCAATCAAGGGCGTCGAAGCCTTGGCTTCGTATCTCGTCAATGAAATCCAGGAAGTCTATCGACTGCAGGGCGTTGTGATTAACGACAAGCACATTGAAGTGATTGTCCGTCAGATGCTGCAGAAGGTTGAAATCACCGAATCCGGTGATACCGGCTACATTCCGGGCGACCATGTCGACCGTATCGAGCTGGAAGAGATCAACGAACGTCTTATCGAGGAAGGCAAGAAGCCGGGCGTCGGCAAGCCTGTCCTTCTCGGTATCACCAAGGCTTCGTTGCAGACACCGTCTTTCATCTCGGCTGCATCGTTCCAGGAAACGACCCGCGTTCTTACCGAAGCGGCCGTTGCCGGCAAGATCGATACGCTGCAGGGTCTCAAGGAAAACGTCATCGTTGGCCGCCTGATCCCGGCTGGTACCGGTGGCATGACCAACCAGATCCGCCGCATCGCATCCGCTCGCGATGAGTTGATCCTCGAAGAACGTCGCAAGGCTGCCGGCTCTGCCGACGCCAACAAGATGCTGGTCGACATGACCAACAACGTCGCCGAATAATCGGCAGCATCCAACAGATAAAGGTCGCCTTTCGGGGCGGCCTTTTGTTTTGCGCAAGATTTCAGCTTGATGGGCAAGGGGCAGGCAAGTGATGATGAAGCCTGTTCAGCACATCAAAGTCCTGGCCTGCAAGCTGGCTTCGCCTGAATTCAATATTGAAACCGGATCGAAAAACACCGGATGCCCGGTCGCTCACTCTTCGTCGGTATCGAACTCGATCAGTGCAACTTCACCTTTCAGTGCCGTCTGCCATGCACTCTTGTGCGGCTCGTCTTCCGGTTCCTCAGACAGTGTGCCGATTTCCAGAAGTTCGGCTTCATCGAAACCTTCATCGGCCAGAATGGCGAGAACGGTCTGAACCAGGTCTTCGTCTTCCGATGCCTTCAGCAGGACGTGAACTTCAACAGGGGAGTCATCGCCTTCATTCCAGACATCGGCAATGATGAGGTGGACGGTTGGCGAATCGTCGTTGGCAGATTCGGGCGTGGAAGACATGGAGGATTCCTTAATTTTGGGTTGCACTCTGAGTCGGATGTTGTTCAATAGCCGCTATCTGCCGTGAGCACCATCACTGGCATGCAGTATACGTCTTTTTGCTGCGAAATAATCGAAAATTGTCGACGGGTGAGGCGAAAGAACCTGTCTTTGCCTGTCACAATGGCCGGAATCTCGCTGTTTGGTTAAGAAACTTTGGGCTTTGGACTTGACGAAACGCCCGCAAACACGTATCAGCAGCGCATCTGAGCCGATGTGAGACAGGCATTTTCGGGGTGACGCGCCCTGAAGTTCATCTCAAACAGGGTTCGTTTTACGATCGAAATGCAACTTGCCGTTCGCATGAAGCGTCAGCTTCCTCTGCTTTTGTTCGGGGTGGCCACCGGTTGACGAGGGCTTACTCCGAATTTGCGCATGAGCATAACGGTGAAACGGCCCTTAAGGGGCGTGGATACGAGTTTATTTTAAGAGGAAGGTTGTATGCCAACCGTAAATCAGCTGATCCGCAAGCCGCGCACTGCGTCGGTGAAGCGTAACAAGGTCCCTGCATTGCAGGCAAATCCACAGAAGCGTGGCGTTTGCACGCGTGTTTATACGACGACCCCAAAGAAGCCAAACTCGGCTCTGCGTAAGGTTGCCAAGGTTCGCCTGACCAATGGCTTTGAGGTTATTGGTTATATTCCGGGTGAGGGTCACAACCTGCAGGAGCATTCCGTCGTCATGATCCGCGGTGGTCGTGTCAAGGATTTGCCGGGTGTTCGTTATCACATCATCCGTGGCGTTCTCGATACGCAGGGTGTCAAGAACCGCAAACAGCGCCGCTCGAAGTACGGTGCAAAGCGTCCGAAGTAAGATTTTCCGGGGATACCGGCCGCCGAAAGGCGAGTTGAGCCCGATGTAATTGAAAGAAGAGACGATATGTCCAGACGCCATAAGGCTGAGAAGCGTGAGATCAATCCGGATCCGAAGTTCGGCGATCTCGTTATCACGAAGTTCATGAATGCAGTCATGCTGCATGGTAAGAAGTCGGTTGCAGAACGCATCGTTTACGGTGCGCTCGATGTGATCGAAGCCAAGGCGAAGACTGAGCCGGTGGCCCTGTTTCATCAGGCTCTGGAGAATGTCGCTCCGCATGTTGAAGTCCGTTCGCGCCGCGTTGGTGGTGCAACCTATCAGGTTCCGGTCGATGTGCGTCCTGAGCGCCGCCAGGCACTTGCTATTCGCTGGCTGATCAATGCGGCTCGTAACCGCAACGAAACGACGATGATCGATCGTCTTTCGGGTGAACTGCTTGATGCAGCTAACAACCGTGGTGCAGCTGTCAAGAAGCGTGAAGACACGCATCGTATGGCAGAAGCAAACCGCGCCTTCTCGCATTACCGCTGGTAATCGTCGAAACCTATTCAAAGAGCGACTATCATGGCCCGCGAATATAAAATCGAAGACTACCGCAATTTCGGTATCATGGCTCACATCGACGCCGGCAAGACGACGATGACCGAGCGTATTTTGTTCTACACCGGCAAGAACCATAAGGTCGGCGAAACCCACGATGGTGCGTCGACGATGGACTGGATGGCGCAGGAACAGGAACGCGGTATCACGATCACTTCCGCTGCCACGACGACGTTCTGGCAGGGCCGTGATGGTAGAAAGCGTCGTTTCAACATCATCGACACGCCAGGTCACGTTGACTTCACGATTGAAGTTGAGCGCAGCCTGCGTGTTCTCGATGGTGCTGTTGCCCTGCTGGACGCGAATGCTGGTGTTGAGCCTCAGACGGAAACCGTCTGGCGTCAGGCGGAAAAGTACCGTGTTCCGCGCATGGTGTTCGTCAACAAGATGGACAAGATCGGTGCTGACTTCTACCGTTCGGTTGAAATGATCGGCACGCGTCTTGGTGCAGTTGCCCTGCCGATCCAGCTGCCAATCGGTGCAGAAAACGACTTCGTTGGTGTTGTCGACCTGATCGAAATGAAGGCTCTGACCTGGGATGGTTCGATCGGTGCGCCGGCAGTTGTTGGTGAAATTCCGGCCGACATGGCTGACAAGGCTGCCGAATATCGTGAAAGGCTGGTCGAGCTTGCTGTCGAAATCGACGAAGCTGCGATGGAAGCCTATCTGGAAGGCAAGGAGCCGACCAATGACGAGCTTCGCGCACTGATCCGCAAGGGCACGATTGAAGTCAAGTTCCATCCGGTTCTCTGCGGTTCGGCCTTCAAGAACCGTGGTGTTCAGCCTCTGCTCGATGCTGTTGTGGAATTCCTGCCGTCGCCGGTAGACATTCCTGCAATCAAGGGCATCGACGTCAAGACCGAAACCGAAACCACCCGTAAGGCTTCGGATGATGAGCCGCTTTCAATGCTGGCGTTCAAGATCATGAACGACCCGTTTGTCGGTTCGCTGACTTTTGCACGTATCTATTCGGGCAAGCTCACCAAGGGTGTCTCGCTTGAAAATACGGTCAAGGGCAAGCGTGAGCGTATCGGTCGCATGCTGCAGATGCACTCCAACAGCCGTGAAGACATTGAAGAAGCCTTTGCAGGCGACATCGTTGCCTTGGCTGGTCTGAAGGAAACCACCACGGGTGACACGCTCTGCGATCCGCTGAAGCCGGTTATTCTGGAACGTATGGAATTCCCGGAACCGGTTATCGAAATCGCCATCGAGCCGAAGACCAAGGCTGACCAGGAAAAGATGGGCATCGCGCTCAATCGCCTTGCAGCCGAAGATCCTTCCTTCCGCGTCAAGTCGGACGAAGAATCGGGTCAGACGATCATTGCCGGTATGGGTGAACTTCACCTCGACATCATCGTTGACCGTATGCGTCGTGAATTCAAGGTTGAAGCAAATGTCGGTGCGCCGCAGGTTGCTTACCGTGAAACCATCACCCGCGTCGCAGAAGTCGACTACACCCACAAGAAGCAGTCGGGTGGTTCGGGTCAGTTCGCTCGCGTCAAGATCATCTTCGAGCCGCATGAAGGTGATGATTTCATCTTCGAATCGAAGATCGTCGGTGGTGCTGTTCCGAAGGAATACATTCCGGGCGTTCAGAAGGGTATCGAAAGCGTCATGGGCGCAGGCCCGCTGGCTGGCTTCCCGATGCTCGGCGTGAAGGCCACCCTGGTTGACGGTGCATACCATGACGTTGACTCGTCGGTTCTCGCCTTCGAAATCGCAGCCCGCGCTGCGTTCCGCGAAGGTGCGCAGAAGGCTGGCGCTCAGCTCCTCGAACCAATCATGAAGGTCGAGGTTGTGACGCCGGAAGATTACGTTGGTGACGTTATTGGCGATCTGAATTCGCGTCGCGGTCAGATTTCCGGTACCGAATCCCGCGGCATTGCTACTGTCGTCAATGCAATGGTTCCATTGGCCAATATGTTTGGTTACGTGAACTCGCTGCGTTCGATGTCTCAGGGCCGTGCACAGTACACGATGCAGTTCGACCATTATGAGCCGGTTCCGACGGCGGTCGCACAGGAAATCCAGAAGAAGTTTGCGTAACCGTGCAGGTTACGCTCCCAATCAAAAGAATGCCTGAGCAGGCTAAATTTACGGAGAGCTCAAATGGCAAAGAGTAAGTTTGAACGTACCAAACCCCACGTCAACATTGGCACGATTGGCCACGTTGACCATGGCAAGACCTCGCTGACCGCAGCGAT
>NZ_JBHSEL010000047.1:0-37325 GCF_042653845.1 Daeguia caeni
ATCTCCTGTTCTCGGCATCTAAGCCGAAGTCAGGCAGAAATTCCACTTATCTCCGCTGTCCAGATTTCCCGAACCACCTCTGATCATGTCAATGCAGCGGTCAACGCGCATCAACGCATGAAGTCAATGCCCAACAAACCAACAGCCAAGGCGGTATTCAGCGTGATGATCATCATACCGTACAGGATTGCGGTTTTGGTAATATCACTCATATCCAATCTCCTTGAACTGAATTCTTTCAGTCCATCTCCACCCCATCTGAGACCATAACAAAATGTAACAGCCTGTTACCAACGATGCAACTTGTTTCTGCCGAATGTAACGGAATGCAACCTTGCGTGATCATTCATGTGCGTTTCGGCAGGAAAAATCAAAAAACGTCAATGTTTATAAATACAAGGAATTCACTGCATTGTGAGTCGGAACCGATTGGCAAGGCGAAAAGCTGCGCTAAATAGTGAGCATGCGTCTAATGTTCTGACTGGAACTGTTTGTGAAGCGAATCGTCCCCCTCGTTCTCGCCATCGCCCTGTTCATGGAACAGATGGATTCGAATGTGATTTCGACATCCCTGCCGGCGATTGCGCTCGATATCGGCACAAGCCCGATTGCGCTGAAACTGGCTTTTACCGCCTATTTGGTGGCGCTGGCCATATTCATTCCGGTCAGCGGCTGGATGGCAGATCGCTTTGGCTCGAAAAATGTGTTTCGTGCTGCAATCAGTGTGTTTGTGCTTGGGTCGATTGCCTGCGCCCTGTCCTATTCGCTGACATCTTTCGTGATTGCCCGCTTCTTTCAGGGCATGGGCGGGGCGATGATGACGCCGATTGCCAGATTGGTTCTCCTGCGTGCGACGCCGCGCCATGAGCTTGTCTCGGCCATGGCGTGGCTTACCATTCCTGCACTGGTCGGCCCGCTGGTTGGTCCGCCGGTTGGCGGTTTCATTACCACCTATCTGTCATGGCACTGGATATTCCTGATCAACGTGCCGATAGGCCTTGTCGGAATCCTGTTTGCGACCCGGGTTCTGCCGGACAATGAAGAACGGTTGATGCGCAAGCTCGACTGGATTGGCTTTGGCCTGTCGGCCATGGCCATGTCGGGCGTGGTGTTTGGCCTGTCGGTCATCAGTCTGCCGGCGCTGCCAAGCTATGTCGGCTTTGCCACGGTTGCGATCGGGGCGGTCTGCGCCGTCCTTTATGTCATGCATGCCCGGCGTGCGGCTGATCCCTTGCTGGATCTGCGCCTGTTCAACAATCAGGTGTTCCGGATTGCGGTCTTCGGCGGTGGCATTTTCCGCTTCGGCATTGGCGCCATTCCTTTCCTTCTGCCCCTGATGTTGCAGCTTGGCTTTGGCCTGACGCCTTTCCAGTCGGGCATGATGACCTTCGTGCCTGCAATCGGCGCAATCTGTATGAAATTCGGCGCCAGGAAGATTTTCGCCCGCTATGGTTTCCGGCGTACCCTGATGTCGGGTTCGCTGATTGCGGCAGGTTTTGTTGCCGTCAACGGGTTCTTCACGCCCGCAACATCGGGCTGGATCATCATCGGCTTCCTGCTGGTGGGCGGTTTTGCCCGCTCGCTGTTTTTTACTGGCGTCAATGCACTGGCCTTTGCCGAAATTCCCACTGACAAGACCAGTCAGGCAACGCCCATCACGGCGGTGGCGCAACAGGTGAGCCTTGCCGTTGGCGTGGCGCTTGCGGGCGGCATTCTGGAAATGAGTACAAGCTTGCGCGACGCACCGCTGGGGCTTGTCGATTTCCATGTGGCCTTTTTTGCCATAGCGGCCATTTCCGCAATGGCCTTCTTCTGGTTTGCCCGTCTTGCGCCCAATGCGGGGCATGAACTCTCTGATTCCGGCGACAAGACAGCGGCAGGAAGCAAAAAGGCCGCTGCCGGATAGATCACGCAGCGGCCTTCATTTTGGGCATGGGGAATTCAGCCCTTGAAATCGCGGGCGAGCAGATAAAGCTCCACTGATTCAGCGCGCGATGCGGGCGGCTTGACGTGATGCACCGAGCGAAAACGCTGTTTGAGCATGGCAAGCAGCTCGTTTTCCGTGCCGCCCTGAAAGGTCTTGGTGAGAAAATGACCGCCGGGCTTGAGCACTGAGACGGCAAAATCGGCCGCGACCTCGCACAGATGCGCAGTGCGCAGATGGTCGGTGCGGCGGTGCCCGGTCGTGGGCGCGGCCATGTCCGAAATCACCAGATCCGGCTTGTCGCCCAGGGCTTCCATCAGCCTGGCCGGAGCTTCCTCATCGAGAAAGTCCATCTGCAGCAGGATCACGCCGGGCAGGGGATCAACCGGCAGGAAGTCGATGCCGACCACTTGCGGGTTTTCGTCGGTTGAGCCGACCATGCGCGCGGCAATCTGCGACCAGCCGCCGGGAGCAGCCCCCAGATCAATGATTTTCTGTCCTTTTTTCAAAAGGTTATAGCGTTCATTGATCTCAATGAGCTTGTAGGCCGCGCGTGAGCGATACCCGTCCTGCTTGGACTTGTGCACATAAGGATCGTTCAGATGGCGTTCCAGCCAGCGGCGAGACGATTCCTTGATCGTGCCGGCCTTTTTCTTCACGCGCACCTTCAGCTTGCTGGAGCCGGCACCACCGCGACCGCCGGTATGTGTATTGCTGCCCTTGTTTCCGCCTGCCTTGCTCATCATCAATGCCTGTGTCTGGCGCTGTTCGCGCGATTATGCCGCCATGCGCCATCATGCGACATGAGTTCTGTCAATATGCCTTCACGCAAGCCCCGATCGGCAACGAGGAGTTTCTCGCTCGGCCAGACCTTGCGTATGGCATCGAGAATGGCGCAGCCGCCGAGCACCAGATCGGCGCGATCCGCACCAATGCACGGATTGGCGACACGTGCATCAAAATCCCACGAAAGCAGGCGGCGCGTCATCTGGCTGACATCATGCGCCCCCATCCACATACCATCGACGCGGCGGCGATCATAGCGGTCAAGGCCAAGATGAATGCCCGCAAGCGTGGTGACCGTGCCGGATGTGCCAAGAAGATGAAAACGCGGACTGGTCACCAGCTCACCCAGACTGTTGCGCTCCTTGAAGCCTTGCAAAAGCTCGGTGACATGGTCAACCATGGTGGCAAAGCTTTCTGCCGTGACATTGCGCCCGCCAAAACGCTCGGCCAGCGTCACCACACCGACCGGAAGCGATGTCCAGGCGATAATATGGTCCGCAAGGCGTGGCGAACGGCGTTTTGACACATCGATCAGCGCAATTTCCGACGAACCGCCGCCAATATCAAACAGCACGACCGCATCCGTATCGCGCGCAACCAGCGTGCCGCACCCCGAAACGGCAAGGCGCGCCTCGGTCTGGCGGTCAACGATTTCGAGTTCCAGTCCCGTGACCTCGCGCACGCGCTGGATGAATTCCTGGCCATTTTCCGCCGAGCGGCAGGCTTCAGTGGCAATCAGCCGTGAACGGGTGATCTTTTTGCCGCGCAGCTTCTCGCTGCAGACTTTCAGCGCATCAATGGCGCGCTGCATGGCCGGATCGCTGAGACGGCCGGTCTTGCTCAGGCCTTCGCCAAGCCGCACAATGCGCGAAAAGGCATCGACCACGCGAAACTGGCCCGGACGTGTTGGCGAAGCAATCAGCAGGCGGCAATTATTGGTGCCCAGGTCAAGCGCAGCATATAATCGCTGTTCCGGTGGCTGCTGGCGCGATTGCTGATTGTAGAAGGGCTTGCGCACGCCATTGGCTTGCGCCACAGCCTGCTCATTGTGCGACATGTCTTGCGCCTTTGCGGCGTTTTCCTGCGGCCGCTGGCTGGCATTGATCTGCTGGCGGGACTGCTTTTTGCGCCGTGCCCGCCTGCGGCGATTGGACAATTTGCTGCTTGTCCTGGCATTCTGCAGGGAATCATCGCTGGCCGTTTCGGGCGGCACATTCGTCTTTGCGCGCAACGTCTTGCCGCGCTTGCGACGACGCGCGCGCTTTCTTTGGCTGCTGGAGCCTCCATCTTCGGATTCCGGGCGTCCATTTCCGGCTGCGACCGCTGCTGTGCCGGTTGCTGAACCGGCACTTTTCCGCGGTTTCCGTTCGCCGTCTGAAGACGGATTCCGGGCCTTTTGGCTGGCCGGATGTCCGCCAGACGCCCCTTTCTGCGCGGCTTCGCGCTCCTCAGGGGTTGTCAAGGTCACTGTCCTTATGGCGCCGCGCGAACCTGTAAAGGACGCAGGCAAGGCGCTTCAATTGCTACGTTGTGTACAATGTAACAGTGGAATCCCGATTTACCAAGGGGCAAGCTGCCGAACTCTGGCGGATTTTTAAAACATCTTTGTATTCCGGAAAAAGCCGGGCGCCTTTGGCACCCGTTCAGGGCCGTGCTCATATATCATAACTGTAGGCTGCATTGATTGTCGCGACAAACTGGCGGGTTCTTTCGCGTTCGGCACGGGTGAAGATCTGCTGCGCCGAACCGCTCTCGACAATCTGGCCTGATTCCAGAAAGACGACATTCTGCGCGATCTGCGCGGCAAGGCGCAGATCATGGGTGGCAATCACCATGGTTGTGCCTTCGGCTGCAAGCTTGCTCAGCACATCCACCACTTCTGCCGCCAGCTCCGGGTCAAGGGCAGAGGTTGGTTCGTCGCATAACAGCACGCGCGGGGAGGGGGCCAAAGCACGGGCAATGGCGATGCGCTGCTGCTGGCCGCCCGACAGGGTCGATGGCCAGGCATCGGCCTTATGTGCCATGCCGACCTTGTGCAACAGCTCCATGGCGCGTTCACGCGCCTTTTCCCTTGGCCATTTCAGGACCACGATCAGACCTTCCATCACATTCTGGATGGCGGTCTGGTGCGGGAACAGCTGGAAATTCTGGAAAACCATCCCGGTCTGGCGACGGATCGACTGGATCGCCGCCCAGCCTGGCTTGTGCCCGGGTTGGAAATGCAGGCTCTCGCCGCCAACCGTCAATGTGCCGGCGGTTGGTATTTCCAGCAGGTTGGTGCAGCGCAGAAGCGTGCTCTTGCCGCCGCCCGATGGGCCAACCAGTGCCGTCACCGTGCCTTCAGGAATGGTGATGCTGATATCGTTGAGAATGGTGGTTTCGCCGAAGCGCTTGACGATATTTTTAAGCTCGATCATGCATTTGTCTCCAGCGTGCCGCCATAGCGCCTGAAACGCGCCTCAAGCCTGACCTGCAGGGCGGAAAGCACGGAACTGAGGGCAAGATAGATCAGGGCGACTTCGATATAGAGAATCAGCGGCTCATAGGTGGTCGCAACGATGCGCTGTGCCGATTGAAACATTTCCGGCACGGTGATGGCTGCAGCAAGCGAGGTGTCCTTGACCAGCGAAATGAAGGTGTTGGACAAGGGCGGCACGGCGGTACGGCTTGCCTGCGGCAGGATGGTGCGGGTCAGGGCCTGCCGCCAGCTCATGCCGATCGAATAGGCAGCTTCCCACTGCCCCTTGGGCACAGATGAAATGACCGCACGAATGATCTCGGATGTATAGGCGCCGATATTGAGCGTGAAGCCAATCAGGGCAGCCGGAAAGGCTTCGAGATAAAGCCCGATGCTCGGCAGGCCATAGAAAATGACGAACAGTTGCACCAGAAGCGGTGTGCCGCGGAAAATCCAGACATAAAAGCGGGCAATGGCTGCCGCCCATGCAGGCGCAAACAGGCGCACAAGCGCCGTCAACAGGCCAAGTGCCAGCCCGAAAGTGAAGGACAGAAGTGTCAGTGGGATGGTGAAAATCAGCCCCGCCCATAACAGCGTAGGCAATGAATCCATCATGAGTTCAAGCCAATGCGGCACTTGATACATCCTCGGGCCTGATTTGTGCCAAGTTTATGCGCAGGATCAAATATATCAGGCCGGAAAGCAATTCCGGCCTGATACAGGCTGCGATTTGGGATGTTATTTCGAAACGTCCTGGCCGAAATACTTGTCGGCGATCTTCTGATAGGTGCCGTCAGCCTTGATTTCATCAAGCGCCTTGTTGATGGCGGCAACGAGTTCATCATCACCCTTGCGCACGATGATGCCGGAGGCATTGGCTTCTGCCTGTTCCGCCACGACCTTTACCGGCGCATCCGGCTTTTGCTTCTTGAAGTCGAGGAAAGACAGGCTGTCATTGAGCGTTGCATCGGCACGGCCAGTCAGGACAAGCTGGATCGACTGGTCAAAGCCGTCATTGGCAATGATTTCAGCACCCAGTTCCTTGGCAAGCTTGCCATAATTGCTGGTCAGCGACTGGGCAGCCCTCTTGCCTTTCAGATCGGCAAAATCCTTGATGTCCTCATTGTCCGCACGCACGACCAGCACGACCTTGGAGACGATATAGGGATTGGAGAAATTGTATTTTGCCTTGCGTTCTTCGGTAATGCCAACCTGATTGATCACCGTGTCGTAACGCCTGGCATCGAGACCGGCGATCAGACCGTCCCATTTGCCCTCAATGAATTCCGGTTTGACGCCGAGCTTTTCGGCAATGGCTTTGCCGATTTCGACGTCAAAACCAATGAGCTTGTTGTCCTTGTCGTGATAGGTGAAGGGGGCATAGGTGCCTTCCGTGCCGATTTTCAGCACACCAGCAGCCTTGATGGCGTCGAGATTTTCACCAGCGATTGCGACGCCAGTGATGGCAGCCTGCAAAATGGCGGCGGTGGCAAATAGCTGAACCAGTTTCATCATTGCACTCCGTGATTTGTTGTTGGGCTTATTGATCGCAGAAATTGCAATGGAATGGTGGGTTCAAATTGGAGGGGAAACGGCAAAAATGGAATTATTTTACCAAAAAAATATAAAAAAATAGGATTATATTTTGCAGAATTTTTTTGGTGCCAAGAAATGGAGAATGGAATTCTGAAATCACTGTTTGCCACCATGTTGGTGTTCAGGGTGCCGAGGGCGGGAAGGAGGGCGTCGGCGTCTGAAGGGAAATGTGCGGGCAGAGGTGAAAGGGGCCGTTCTGATGGAGGCGGCCTTGCAGAGGCATTGGTCAGATGCCGGCACCGCGCAACAACAGCAAGCGGCGCTTTTTGACCGGCTCTGGTGGCTGGTTGCGCAGGGCGCTTGCCAGTGCACTTAACAGATCCGTCTGGGTGATCAGGCCGAGAATGGCATTTTCGGCATCGGTGATGATCACGGCATGGGCATGTCCATCGGTCAGTGCGGGTACGAGGCTGACAATTGGTGTATCGGCGGATGCGGTTCTGGGCCTTGCCACCAGCGGCAGGACATGATCGGCTGGCTGTTCCAATTCACGCAGGCCGACGGTTCCGGCCAGTCTTTGCTGCTCATCGAGCACAGGCAGGGTGCGTATATTGTGTTCCAGCAACAGGTGGCGCGCCTTGGCAGGCGATTCGTTGCCAGCAATGGTTATGACATCACGCGACATGATATCCTTGACACGCATTGTACCATGGGTGCGGATCAGTGCCTGCAACTCGACCTGCTTCAGCAGTCGATGCAGATCATTGGGGGCAATGTCAAAGGTCTCGTCCAGTGTCGCCAGGGCTTTGGCTATGTCATCCTGATTGAAGCCGGTGCGCAGCCGCGCCGGCGGATCGGCGGTTTTCTGCGCATTGACGGGAGCGGCAGCTGCCACATTGGGATAGTTGCGCCGCATCAGGCGATGAAATCCAATGCCAGTGGCAACAAGAATGATGGAATTGAGCGCCACCGGCGCAAAGGCAAACTGATAGCCCAGCGCTGTTACAGATGGGCCGCCGATAACCGCAGTCAGCGCGGCAGCGCCCCCCGGCGGATGCAGGCAGCGGGCAAAGGACATGGCGGCAATTGCCAATGCCACGGCGCAACCGGTGGCAAGAATCGGATTGTCAATGAAACGGGCAACCGTAATGCCGATCAGAGCTGAGATCACATTGCCGCCAATGATGGGCCAGGGCTGGGCAAGCGGGCTTGCCGGGACAACGAATAACAGAACGGCAGAGGCCCCGATTGGCGCAACGATCAGCGGCAACGTGCCGGTCCTGCCAAGGCAAAGGGTACTCAACAGACCGGTGATGGCAATGGCCATGAAGGCGCCAAGACAGGCAATCAGCCTGTCGCGCAAGGTCGCTCCTGCCAATACAGGCGCAAATATGCGAAATCCGGTCAAACCGCAGCCCTCGGCAAGCAATGATGATTCATTGCTGATACTGGCTTTATAAGAGATAAGGGATTTTTACCATAACAGGCTGATCACAATTGAATAAACATTTATATTGACGGAAAACTCCGCAATTTTCCCTGCAAGTGCAAGGTTCTAAACAAAAAATTGCACGCAGAAATTGCATAACAGCGCAATTTTGTGTAGATTTATCCTTGGGGCTGTCCGGTTTGTGTCGTCTCGACGCTGATGAAGCCAGGTTACGATGAAAATCGGTTTATTGTGCACCCAATTCATTATTTTA
Organism: Daeguia caeni; assembly: GCF_042653845.1. NCBI lineage: Bacteria > Pseudomonadati > Pseudomonadota > Alphaproteobacteria > Hyphomicrobiales > Brucellaceae > Daeguia > Daeguia caeni. Next base: position 8,408 of record NZ_JBHSEL010000047.1, read on the forward strand.
TATCTTTTTATTTGATTGGGGAAAATTGATGAGTTTGAGCGCGCATACAGATATTCATATAGGTAACTTCGTCAGTGATAATACTGTCAGGAAAGACAGTATTTCTTCATATGCATTCGCGACTGAAGCGAATGGACGGTTTCGTAGTGTTACATCGGAAGTCGGTGCATCCACCCTTGATTATGACTGTAATGTCGCCATCATTCTGCTTGATGCCGTGCGCAACCTGAGGTGGCAGTTTGGCTCCAACCCGGAAACATCGGGAACCTGTACCCAGGGTACGGTTTTCATCATTCCGAAGGGCACGACAACCAGGTTTGTCTGGCCAGAACAGATTGAATATCTCATCGTCAACCTCGACAGTCAGAACGCTGCGGATCGGGATGTGTCTTTCAGTTCACTTTCCCTGGATTCTACAAAACTGATCCGCTTTACAAACCGTCAATGTTTCCAGATTGGGCAGATGATTGATGATGAGCTATCAGAGCCCTTTGTGGATGAAGCCTATCTGAAGGCATTGGGGTCTGTTCTGCTTGGTCTGATCGCTCGCAATTACCAGACATCGCAGAGCAACGGCACGCATCAGTCGGGCCTCAGCAACTATGCCTGCCGGCAGATAGAAAATTACCTCAAGGAAAATTTCTGCGAGCCGATCTCAGTGCCACAGATGGCGGCCATGCTGGGCATTTCTGCCGGACATTTTGCCACCTGTTTCCGCGAAAGCTTTGGACAGACGCCGCATCAATATCTGCTGAAACTGCGCCTTGATGAGGCAGAGCGGCGTCTGCGGGAAACCAATACGCCGATCAGTGAAATTGCAAGCGATCTGAGCTTTTCCAGCCAGAGCCACCTGACAACGGCCTTGCGCAAATACAGAAGGCTTACGCCGGGTGAGTTCAGGCGTCGGCGCGGCGCGACGTCGCGTTGAACGGCTGATGCCTGACGGGCGCAGTTTCAGCAGCGTCCCGGGGAAAGGCTGTATGGCTTTCCTTGATCTGTGCATGCACGGGGATCTGCATCATGTGTGACGCATGCAGTGCTGAAACGGCGTTGCAGATTGCATCCATGAAACAAGGCGGCCATGATTGGCCGCCTTCATCATTGCCATTCTGCATGATCAGTACGAAAATATGATCGTACAGGAAATATGATCAATGCAGGAAATGGATTGTGCGCAGAAAGGCTTCAGACCTTGGCTGATGAAAGGGCTGCGGCAATCCTGTCTTTGAGGGCAAGACGCTGCTTGTGCAGTCTGATCTCTTCTTCCTGGCTGACAGGTTCGATTTTTGTTTCGGCGCGGTGAATCTTGTCATTGACCTCGTCATATTCTTCCAGAACACGCGCAAAACGTGGATCAGCTGCCTTCAGGGCATGAATGGCATCCAGCTGACCAGGGAATTCTTCGCCAAGTGTATGGGGGGTATTCGACATGTCATCTCCTTCGTGGGGCTGTTCACCCCCTGACAAACCAGTGCTTTGCCATCAATCGCTCCGGCCAAAGCCCTGAAGCGCGGTGGCCGTCCGACCATGCCGCTTCAGTGAAACCAGCTTGCATCATTATCCTGCCATGACATTGATCTTGATCAACAGGCCTGTATCATTTCGTACTGACGGAAAAGAGCCGCTGCAATAAAGATACGTGTTTGTTAAAACTCTGGTCAATTCAGTTCATTCCGGCGCATAATTGCGCTAATCCTGCTGTACAAACCGATGACAAGTTGTGGGAGCACCAATGAATAGAACCTGTGTCATTATCGGAGCTGGTCATGCAGGATCACAGGCTGCCATCAGCCTGCGTCAGGAAGGCTATTCAGGTCGCATCCTGCTCATCAATGACGAGCAGGACATTCCCTACCACAAACCGCCGCTTTCCAAATCCTATCTGAAGGATCCGGAGAATGGCGGTCTGGTGTTGCGCCCGGAAAATACCTATCAGGCCAATGCGATTGACATGCTGTTTGGCCGCAGGGTGGAAGGCGTTTCGGTCGCGGACAAGACCGTTACGCTGGATGATGGCGGCGTGATTTCATGGACGGAGCTGGTCTTTGCCACAGGCGCAAGGGCGCGAATCCCCAATATTGCCGGCACGGAGCTTGATGGTGTTGTCACGCTGCGCCGCATGGAAGATGCACGCCATATTGCAGCGCGCATGCCGCAGGTCAAAAATGTCGTCATCATTGGTGGCGGCTTTATTGGCCTTGAAATGGCCCATAGCGCCATTGCGCTCGGCAAGAAGACCGTGTTGCTGGAAGCAGCGCCACGTGTTCTCGGCCGTTCGGTTGCGCCCTTTGTTTCGGCGTATGTCGAGGCGCGCAGTCGTGCTGCCGGGGTTGATCTTCTCACCAATGTCGGCATTGCCGCCATTGAAGGCGCAGATGGCCATGTCACGGGCGTCAAGACCGTTGACGACAGGGTCTATCCGGCGGATCTCGTGGTCATTGGTACGGGGGCTGTTCCCAATGTAGAGCTTGCGGCAGAGGCAGGGATCACCATTGATAATGGCATTGTGGTCGATGCGTTCCTGCAGAGCTCGGTGCCCGATATTTATGCCATCGGCGACTGCGTCAGCTTTGATCACTACCATGCGGGGCGCAGGGTGCGGCTGGAATCGGTGCAGAATGCCACCGATCAGGCCAAGCATGTGGCGCGTACCATTGTCGGCAAGGTGGAACCCTATCGCGAAATCGCCTGGTTCTGGTCTGATCAGGGCGATATGAAACTGCAGACGGCGGGGCTGTCCTTTGATGCAGACCGGCATGTCCTGAGCGGCAATCCGGATGAGAATTCTTTCTCGGTGTTCCATTTTGCCGGTGACAGGCTGGTTGCGGTTGATTCCATCAACCGCCCTGCGGATCACATGATCGCACGGCGTCTGCTGGCAGCAGGCATCAATCCGACGGAGGAAGATATTCTGGCGGGGGCGGTTCGGCTCAAGGAATTGCTCGCCGCAGCACCAAAAGGCTAGGGCAATTCGGATTTTGCAGAAATGCGGAATTGCCCTGACATATTGTTTTCGCCATTGCGGGCGAACCCCGGTTCCAACTTTTCCTGAAACTGTTTCAGAGGGCAGGCCGGATCAAGGGCGCAGAAATACAAACGCCCGCTGCGGGGGACAGCGGGCGTATAATTGAAGGCATGATATCGGGAGGGTTCCTGCCTTCTCGTCGGCGCCTGTGACGGGAGGGATTGACAGGCGCCAGATTCAAATTCGTGTCGAACGCGAGTTTCAAGTCTTATCAGACCGCCGTCTGATGGGGGTTGAGTCTGCCGACTCAGCGGGCAACGGCCTTACGTGCAACGAATGGAATTTCCGAAGGCAGAATGCCAAGGTCATTCAGTTCACGTGGGCTCAGGCGGTTCAGTTCGTTTACCGTGTTGCGGTAGCGACGCCAGTTGTTGTATGCGCGGATCAGATTCATTTCTCTCACCCTAGATAATATTTTTATCACTTTGTTGCGACCAGTATATAGCCGCAACGGCGAAGGAGTTGCAGATCCAGATTTGCATAGCTGTTGTGCAAAATGTGCTGGGGGCTGCACTTATTCTACGTAATGCGATCATGAAATTTCCATAATCAGCTTTCTGGCTGGCGGAAATGCCTTCTGGTCGCCTTACGTATTAATACTATCATAATAAATCGTAAGGGCCTGAAATAGTCTTGGAACGGGGTCGCCATTGTATGCTCCCCTTTAGTTGTGAAGTTTCATCAAATATGGCATGATCCCTGAGAATTATGCATGACACCCGTTATCGTTTGCGATAATGGGGATGACGTTAGTGCGGGGGTGGTAACATTCCGGCACTGTCTGTCTGCGGGAGAGTGCCATCTGGCCACCGAAGGGGAAATCGCCCGAAATCTCTCAGGTACAAGGAACCGCAGATAGATCATACAACTCTGGAAAGTCAGGGGAAACCCTGCGCCGAAGGTGTAAGTATGGTGTTTGCAGGGCTTGCGCGTCGCAGATGACGTGAGAGCTGCTGTAATTCAACCCACCATGCGAGTCTCTCAGGCCTGAGACAGAGGGGCGCGGAAACAGCCGCATTATGCGGAATGGAAACGTGCGACTCTGGAGTTGATATGGCCGAGACGACCAATCTGAAAACCCTTCCCCTGCATGCCCTGCATGAAGCAGCAAAAGCGCGCTTTGGTGGCTTTGCTGGCTGGAACATGCCAATCACCTATCCGCTGGGTGTGATGAAGGAGCATCTTCACACCCGCGCGCATGCCGGTCTTTTTGATATTTCCCACATGAAGCTGATTGTCGTGTCGGGCAAGGATGCGGTCGAACTCTTGAGCAAGACCTGCCCGCTTGATCCGGCAGTGCTTGGCATGAGGCAGTCGAAATATACATTTTTCCTCAATGAAGAAGGCGGCATTCTGGACGATCTGATCGTCACGCGCCTGGGTGAAGACCGCTTCATGGTCGTTGCCAATGCGGGCAATGCCGATGCCGATATTGCGCATCTTCAGGAAGCGGCCAGCGGCCACGATGTCAAGGTCGAGCCGCTTGACCGCGTTTTTCTTGCGCTTCAGGGCCCGGAAGCCGAAGCCGTCATCACCGCTGCAGGCCTGCCAGGGGCTGACCTTGCCTTCATGACCGGTTTTGAGCCAAAGCCGGGCTGGTTCATGAGCCGTTCGGGCTATACCGGCGAGGATGGTTTTGAAATCGGTCTGCCGGTGGAAGAAGCCGAGGTGCTGGTCGAGAAGCTTCTTGCCGATGAACGCGTCGAATGGATCGGCCTTGCTGCACGCGACAGCCTGCGTCTTGAAGCCGGTCTTTGCCTGCATGGTCAGGATATTACGCCGGAAACGGATCCGGTTTCGGCAGGTCTCACCTGGGCTATCACCAAGGCTGTGCGTGAAAAGGCAGCCTTTACCGGCGCAAGCGCTGTTCTTGCTGCCATTGCGAAGGGCCCCGCTGCCAAGCGCGTTGGTCTCAAGCCGGAAGGCCGCCAACCCGTGCGCGCAGGCGCAGAACTGTTTGATGCCGAAGGCCGTCAGGTCGGCACTGTTACATCCGGCGGCTTCGGCCCGTCGGCAGGTTTTCCGGTTGCCATGGGTTATGTCGAGGCAGGCCTCGCAACGCCCGGCACCCGCCTTTTTGCTGAAGTCCGCGGGAACAAGGTTCCCGTTGATGTTGCAGCACTTCCTTTCACTCCGCATCGCTATCGCAAAGGATAATTTTCATGGCCAATGTTCTGTTCACCGAAGATCATGAGTGGATCGTCGTCGAAGGTGGTGTTGCCACTGTCGGCATTACCGTTCACGCACAGGAACAGCTCGGAGACCTGGTTTTCGTCGAAATGCCTGCCGTTGGCCGCACCATCACCAAGGGTGAAGGTGTTGTCGTGGTTGAGTCGGTCAAGGCTGCTTCCGACGTGTATGCTCCCGTCGATGGCGAAATCATCGAAATCAACGAAGCCGTCGTTGCCGATCCGTCGCTGGTCAACAAGTCGGCGGAAGGCGAAGGCTGGCTGTTCAAGATGAAACTTTCGGACGAAAGCCAGCTTTCCGGCCTGCTCGACAAGGCTGGCTATGACGCGCTGGTAGGATAATGTGATGACACAACAGGTCTTGCCTTTTGTGGCCCGTCATATCGGGCCAAGACCGGAAGAAGAGCGCTCCATGCTGGCAGCGCTCGGCCTTCCGTCCATGGAAACCCTGATCTCGCAGGCCGTGCCCCAGTCGATCCGGCTGAACCGCCTGCTTGATCTGCCGGAGCCGTTGAGCGAGGCCGATGCGCTGGCCGAACTTGGCGCGATCATGGGTCGCAACGTGGTGAAGAAGAGCTTCATCGGTGCGGGCTATTACGGTACCCATACCCCGCCGGTCATTCAGCGCAACATGTTTGAAAATCCGGCCTGGTATACCGCCTATACGCCTTATCAGTCGGAAATCAGCCAGGGCCGTCTGGAATTGCTGTTCCATTTCCAGACATTGGTGGCCGAATTGACCGGCCTTCCGGTTGCCTGTGCTTCGCTTCTTGATGAGGCAACGGCTGTGGCCGAGGCCATTGCGGTTGCCTGCCGTCATCACCGCGACAAGCGTCGTCGCATTCTGCTGGCAGGCGATTTGCATCCGCAGACCGTTGACGTGGTCAATACCCGTGCCGAACCGCTTGGCTGGCAGATCGTCACCGGCAGCGATGTCGATGAAGAGACTGCAGCCGTTGTCGTGCCGTGGCCGGATACGCGCGGCGTCTATGGCGATTTCACGCAGGTGATCGCCGATGCCAAGGCCAAGGGCGCGCTGGTGATTGCCGTGGCTGATCCTTTGGCACTCACCATCATGGAAGCGCCGGCAAAATGGGGCGCGGACATGGCTGTCGGTTCCATGCAGCGTTATGGCGTGCCGATGGGCTTTGGCGGCCCGCATGCTGCCTATCTGGCGGTGGCTGAAGCCTTCACCCGCATCATTCCGGGCCGCATCGTCGGTCAGTCGGTTGATGCACATGGTCGACCGGCCTACCGCCTGGCATTGCAGACCCGCGAGCAGCATATCCGCCGCGACAAGGCAACCTCCAATATCTGCACCGCACAGGCACTGCTTGCCAATATGGCGGCTGCCTATGCCATCTGGCATGGCCCGGCCGGTCTGCAGGCAATTGCAACGCGCATTGCCCGTCTTGCCGCCCGTTTTGCCCGCGCCGTACAGTCGGCAGGCCTGTCAATTGCCGGTGAAAGGCTGTTCGACACAGTCACCGTCACGGTACCGGGTCAGGCTGAAAAGATTGCGGCGGAAGCTGATGCCGGCGGCCGCTTGCTGCGCATTCTGGATGCCGATACGCTGGGCGTCAGCTTTGACGAGACTTCGACCGAAGCTGACCTTGAAGCGCTTGCAGCCCTGTTTGGTGCAACGATTGCGGATAATGACACCATTCTGCTTCCGGGCAATGGCCGTGGTGAAGGTTTCCTGACCCAGCCTGTTTTCCATGCTTACCGTTCCGAAACCGACCTGATGCGCTTCCTGCGTCGTCTGGCGGACAAGGATCTGGCGCTCGACCGTGCGATGATCCCGCTTGGCTCGTGCACGATGAAGCTCAATGCCGCGGCGGAAATGATGCCGGTCAGCTGGAACACGGTTGCCAATCTGCATCCGTTCGCGCCGAAGGCGCAGGTTGAAGGCTATGCCCGCATGACGGCTGATCTCGAAGCATGGCTGTGCGAGATCACCGGCTTTGCCGGCGTCTCGCTGCAGCCCAATGCCGGCAGCCAGGGCGAATATGCCGGTCTTCTCGCCATCCGCCGCTATCATCAGTCGCGTGGCGAAGGTCACCGCAATATCTGCCTCATTCCGTCCTCGGCCCATGGCACCAATCCTGCCAGCGCTTCTATGGCCGGCATGAGCGTTGTCGTGGTCAATTGCCGTCCGGATGGTGATATTGATCTGGAAGACCTGAAGGCAAAGGCTGAAAAGCACCGCGATAATCTTGCGGCACTGATGATCACCTATCCGTCAACCTATGGCGTGTTCGAGGAGGGCATCAAGACCTTTTGCGAAATCATCCATGCCAATGGTGGTCAGGTTTATTTCGATGGCGCAAACCTCAACGCGCTGGTCGGACTGGCACGTCCGGGCGATATCGGTGCCGACGTTTGCCACATGAACCTGCACAAGACCTTCTGCATTCCGCATGGCGGTGGTGGGCCGGGCGTTGGTCCGATCGGCGTGGCGCCGCATCTGGTGCCTTTCCTGCCGGGTCATGTTGAAGGCGGCTCGGGCCATGCCGTTTCGGCAGCGCAGTTCGGCAGCGCCTCGATCCTCGTCATCACGTGGATGTATATCCGCATGATGGGCGGGACAGGGCTGAAGAAGGCAACGGAAGGTGCCATCCTTAATGCCAACTATATCGCCCATCGCCTGAAGACGGTCTATCCGATCCTGTTCAAGGGCGCGCATGATCGTGTTGCACATGAATGCATCATCGATACGCGCGTGCTGAAGGATAGTGCCGGCATCACGGTTGATGACGTTGCCAAGCGCCTGATCGATTATGGCTTCCATGCTCCGACCATGTCCTGGCCGGTTGCTGGCACGCTGATGATCGAGCCAACCGAGTCCGAGCCGAAATCGGAAATCGACCGTTTGTGCGATGCACTGATTGCAATTGCCGAAGAGGCAAGGAAGGTTGCCGAAGGCGTCTGGCCAAAGGACGATAATCCGCTGTGCAATGCGCCGCATACGGCTGGCGATACGCTCGCATCGGAATGGACGCATCCTTACAGCCGTGAGGAAGCGGTCTTCCCGGGCGGATCCTTCGATCCGACCGCAAAATACTGGCCGCCAGTCAGTCGCGTGGACAATGTCGGTGGCGATCGCAATCTGATCTGCACCTGTCCGCCGGTTGCATCCTACGCCTGAATTTCGGACAATTCTTGAAGCCGGAAAGCGCCGCAACCCGCGGCGCTTTTCTTTTGACGCATTTCGGATTTTCAAGGAAATTCTGAATTATTGTATATCGCAGTTCCTGATGGAAAACTGGTTCCCACTTTTTCAGGGGCGACTGTATCGCCTTGAAAACAAGCAAAAAAAAGCCGGACTTGAAAAAGTCCGGCCAAGTTATGAAGGTGCTCCTAGAGCAATCCTCCAGAGGGGAACACTCGCCGCGCGCAATGGGAGGAGGCGCAGCAGCAAGTGGCTCTCATATGGATCAGTTGTGCCTAATCTTCAACCCCAAATTTGAAAAATTTTGACCAAAACGTAAAAATTCTTGTACGACTTTCGTCTTATAGCAGTTCCAGGAAAAGTGGGCACCGGTTTTCCGCCCGGGAACTGCGTAAGGGGATAAAACAGCTTCAGGAAAAGTGGGGGGGCGGCTTCCCGTCCGCAATGGCGAGATGCCATATGTTGGGCAATTCAGGTTTCGGTGAAAGCCGAATTGCTCTTGGAATGAGCGTCTCTTCTGCAGTTCGCGCCAGGCAGACAGCTGGGATTAAATTCCAACAATCCTGAATTTCCATTGATCATTCCATATCATGGACTTGATCGCAAACCCGATGATAAATTGGAATTATTATAAATAAAACAACTTATTAGACTAATTCTAAAGAAAAATAAAAGATTGGATTCTGGAAATTTACTGCTATAAAGCCAAGGCAATAAGTTGAGTAAATTCGGAAGGCTTAAGTATTGCCCCGTCTGCGGGATGAAGGGCGCAGCCTTCGATAATGGATTGAAGTCAATGCTCGTACCTTTCTTAATCATGCTGCGTGAGGGCGTGGAAGCGGCTCTCATCGTGGGGATCATTGCGAGCTATCTTCACAAGACGGGGCGCAGTGCATGGATGCCGGTTGTCTGGATTGGCGTGTTTCTGGCGCTGGCTGTGTCCATGCTTGTCGGCACCGTGCTGCAATTGCTGCGGGCGGAGTTTCCGCAGCGTGCTCAGGAGATGATGGAGGCGGGTATTGGCCTGATTGCCGTTGTCGTGCTGACCTCCATGGTGTTCTGGATGCGCAAGGCTGCGCGCTCGATCAAGAATGAATTGCATCATTCGATCGATGCAGCCCTCAGCGATCATTATCGCGGGCTTGGGCTGATTGTCATGGTGTTCTTTGCGGTTGCTCGCGAGGCACTGGAATCGATCTTTTTCCTGCTTGCCATTTTCCAGCAGAGCGAAGGTTCGGCGGCGCTGATTGGCGCGCTGCTGGGGGTTCTTGTTTCGGTTGCGATTGGGTACGGCATTTTCCGTGGCGGCCTGCGGCTCAATCTGCGCCGTTTCTTCCGCTGGACGGGTGTGTTCATTCTGTTTGTAGCGGCTGGCCTGCTGATGAAGTCCGTCGCCTCGCTGCATGAGGCGGGTCTGTGGAATCATCTTCAGGCAATCGCCTTCGATATCAGTTCCGTGCTGCCGGATGATGGGCCGATCGGCTCGGTGCTGGCTGGCATGTTTGGCTATAGTTCATCGCCGACGGTTAGTGAGGTCGTGGTTTATTTCCTCTTTCTCATTCCTGCGCTCATTCTTTTTCTGCTGCCGCATCGGGCTGGATCGCAGAGTATCGCGGCAAACAAATCTGCATAATCAAGGAGCGCGAAATGACCGATCAAAAGCCTGTCCCGCCCGTATCTGCTGCGCTTGTGCGTGCTGGCCTGATCGGTTCGGCCTTGTTGCTGATCGGGTCGGCAGTGGCTTTTTATTATGCCTCACGCATGGCGGGAGAAACGCATCAGCTTGCGGCTGGCAACGTCTACAAGGTCACGATTGAAGCAAGGAAATGTACGCCTGACTCGCTGACAATACCTGCAGGCAAGGCCACATTTGAAATCCTCAACCGTTCGCAACGCGCGGTCGAATGGGAAATCCTTGATGGGGTGATGGTGGTTGCCGAGCGTGAAAATATCCTGCCGGGCTTCAACCAGACGCTGTCGGCGAAACTGACGCCGGGTGAATATGAGATCACATGCGGCCTGCTGTCCAATCCGCGCGGCAAGCTGATCGTCACGCCAACGGCAGAAAGCGAGGCAGAAAAAGGCAAGCTGCCGTTGCAGGTATTTCTGGGGCCGCTTGCTGAGTACCAGATCTATCTGATGGGTGGCGTTGCCGATTTCCATAAGAGGGCGGCAGAACTGTCGCAGGCCATCCACGATGGAGACCTGGCGATGGCTCAGGCACTTTATTCCAGAGCCAGGGTATCCTATGCGCGTGTTGCCCCGGTTTCCGAAGCTTTTTCGGATCTCGACACGGCGATCAATGCGCGTGCCGATTATTTTGAACAGCGTGAAGAGGATCCTGCCTTTGGCGGTCTTCATCGCATTGAATATGGCCTGTTTGCGAAACAGTCTCTCGATGGGCTTGCGCCCGTGGCAGACAAGCTGGTTGCAGACAGCGAAAGCCTGAAGAACCGTTTGCGCAGCCTGCGCCTTTCGCCGGATCGTCTTCTGGGAGGAGCGCAGTCTGCTCTGGAGCGTTTTGCTTCCACTGCTGGCGATAGGGGGGAAGATCGTTATGCCCACACCGATATGTGGGCTTTTGCAGGATTATATGAGGGGGTCAGCCGTATCACTGATCTCCTGCGCCCTGTCATCGAAAATGCTTTGCCGAATGCTTTTGATGCGACCGGTCAGGATTTGGCCAGACTCAAATCTGCGATCACATCCACAGCTGTAGGGGACGGCTATAAAGCCCTTGATGCGCTTTCGCCGGATGAAAAGGCGAAACTTGAAGATGGGGCTGTGGCCGTTGCCGCTCAGATTGCAAAACTACGCGAACAGCTTGGAGTAGAGTGATGACCAACAAGTCTCCCAGAAACGCGGATATTCTTTCTCCTGCAAGGCGCAATCTTCTGCTTGGTGCAGGTGCTGCAGGCGTTGCCAGCGCCATGACCAGCATGGTGCCGAAAGCTGAAGCCAAATCGCTTGCAACAGACAGTGTCACCAATGCGCCTGAAAGTGACAAGCTGAACGAAAGTCAGCCCTTTTATGGCATCCATCAGCCGGGCATTGTCACGCCGCGTCCTGCGGCCGGGCTTGTCGCGGCCTTTGACGTGCTTGCGCGTGATCGTGGCGAGCTGGAGCGCCTGTTGAAGATTTTGACAGAGCGCGCGGCCTTCCTGATGAAGGGAGGCGAGGTTCCGCAGATCGATCCGAAGTTTCCGCCTCTGGATTCGGGTATTCTCGGCCCCGTCATCCCGCCGGACAACCTGACTGTTACTGTGGGTGTCGGTGCGTCGCTGTTTGATGACCGTTATGGCCTGAAAGAATACAAGCCGAAACAATTGCAACGCATGAAACGCTTCCCGAATGATGCGCTGCAAAAGGATCTGTGCCACGGCGATCTGGTTATCCAGTTCTGTTCCAATACGCCTGACACGAATATCCATGCGCTGCGCGATATTCTGAAGAATACGCCGGATCTATTGGTAATGCGCTGGAAACAGGAAGGCACGGTGCCGGTCATGCCGCCGCATTCGCCAAAGGCCAAGGAAAGCGCGCGTAATTTCCTTGGCTTCCGCGACGGCTCGGCCAATCCGGATTCATCGAATGACGAGCTGATGAAGCAGATCGTCTGGGTTCAGAAGGGACGAGGCGAACCCGAATGGGCAGAAAATGGCAGCTACATGGCCGTGCGCATCATCCGCAATTTTGTCGAGCGCTGGGATCGCACGCCGCTGCAGGAGCAGGAAGCGATTTTCGGTCGCCGCAAGGACAGTGGTGCGCCCTTCGATGGCAAGACAGAGGCCGATGTGCCTGATTATGCCGCCGACCCGGAAGGCAAGGTTACTCCGCTAGACTCGCATATTCGCCTGGCCAATCCGCGCGATGCGACCGCGCATCAGCATCTGATCCTGCGCCGGCCGTTCAACTATTCCAATGGCGTCACCAAATCCGGCCAGCTTGATATGGGGCTGTTGTTCATCGCCTTTCAGGCTGATCTGGAAAAGGGCTTCATCACGGTTCAGAACCGGCTCAATGGTGAGCCGCTGGAAGAATATATCAAGCCGGTTGGCGGTGGTTACTTCTACGTGCTGCCGGGCGTGAAGGATGAACAGGATTATTATGCACGTGCCCTTCTGGAAGCGGTCAGCTCCCGGCATGCGCGCGGGTGATGGATGGTGATGAAGGAGAGGACTTTATGAAACTGCGTTTGTCGCTTGTTGCATCGGTTTGTGCCATTGCACTCACGCTGGGCGCTGGCCTTGCCAGAGCCGAGGTGTCGCCGCTTGATCTGGTTCAGCCAATTGCTGACTACAAGATCTATGTGCAGGAAAATCTTGATCAGCTGGTGAAGGACACCAAGGAATTCACCGATGCCATCAAGGCAGGGGATCTGGAAAAGGCCAAGACGCTTTATCCATCAACCCGCGTAAGCTACGAACGTGTGGAACCGCTGGCGGAGCTGTTTGCCGATCTTGATGCGGCCATCGACAGCCGTGCGGACGACCATGAAGATGGTGAAGAGTCGGAAGATTTCACCGGCTTTCATCGTCTTGAATATGGCCTGTTTGCCAAGAATTCGACCGAAGGTCTGGCGCCGATCGCCGACAAGCTCTATGCCGATGTGGTCGAGCTGCAAAAGCGCATCAAGGATCTCGTTGTTCCGCCTGAAAAGGTTGTGGGCGGTGCTGCTGTCTTGATGGAAGAAGTGGCAGCCAGCAAGATTTCCGGTGAGGAAGATCGCTACAGCCATACCGACCTTTGGGATTTCCAGGCCAATGTCGACGGTGCCGAGAAGATCGTTGAACTGTTCAAGCCATTGGTCGAAAAGGAAAAGCCGGGCCTGATCGAAAAGGTCGAGGCCAATTTCAAGGCCGTCAATGATATCCTTGCAAAATATCGCAAGGGCGATGGTTTCGAAAGCTATGACAAGCTGACAGAAGCAGACCGCAAGGCGCTTGCCGGCCCGGTCAATACGCTTGCCGAGGATCTATCGACGCTGCGCGGCGTGCTTGGCCTGAACTGATCAGACAGGCTCTTGACCGCAGTTTGTGGCAGCCTCCGCTTACAATGAACGGAGGCTGTTTGTTTCTTACCCTTCATAGTCAACGCAGGTCATCATGCCTGTCGCCATGTGATAGAGGTGGTGACAGTGCAGCAGCCAGCGCCCATCACCATCGTTTTCAAGAAGTTTTGGGATGCGTCGTGCCGATCTCATTCTGATCGCATGACCATGAGGCCTGAGGCAATTGCGCCGAAGGCACGCCCCTCAAGCAGGGCTGATGTGATCGCGGCGGTTCAGTATCTGCAACCGGTTCATGGGCGAAAAGCCGTTGGAGCAGGCAAGATTCAGGCTGTTGCCGTGGGATGCGGCGGATGCTGAAACAAGGATCTGCCGGCAAGGCGGTACAGGCAAGGCAGCTATTCTGGCAGATCACCTTGTCTGTGCCCTGTCAGGCAGGCTTCGGCGCAGGGTGCTCCATATGCGTGGTGGCTGTCATTGACGCTGTCGCATGGGAACGGCATGCCGTTCTGTCGCATGGGCGGATCAACAGGGCCGCCGCGATCAGGCCAGCATCATGTTCCAGATCACAGGCTTCAATTTCTCAAGCTCATGCACGTGGTTTCGTCGTTCTTATATGCGCCTGTCAATGCACCTGCTGGATCTTGCCGCATCAGCCTTCCAGCGATGGGAAGGTCAAGCAGGTTCCAGAATTTTGTTTCAATGCTATCTGATAGAGACGCATTGGCCTTGATGAGGCTTTGAGTGGCTGAAAATGCAGGAGATGGAGAAGAAAAGGACTCACGGAATTATTCTGTTTTTGTGAGAGAAATTTATCAAAATACGCCATAAAGCATTTATTTTGTAAATATACTATTATCAATAACAAATGAAATTTAAATAAATATTGGATATGTTGTTTATGATTTATTTTTATATTAATTACAACAAATTGTTTTTCTTGCCATTTGTTTGTTTTGGTATTATATCGTCACCTGCCTTGTGCGTAAAAATTTAAATATTTTGTTTTGTAATTACATGTTATTGCCAATGGCAATGTTACATTGAGTTTGATGATTGTTACTTTTAACAGTTGCTGTTGCAGAGGAATTTAAATTAGCAATATCGCGACATTGATGAAGCTTTTTTGACGAATGCATTTTAGTGGGAGAATAAAATGTTTAGCAAATCTGTTTTGGCAAAGGGTCTTTGGGGTAGGAATTGTCTTGGACTGTCTGCCTTTGCTCTGGCGCTGACAGCATCGCCATATCTTGCAGTCAACAACGCGAATGCAGCGACGGCAACATCGACGCTCGGTGTTTCACTCACGGTCCTTGCTGGTTGTGAAATTACCAGTGTTGGCGACGTTGAATTCGCAGATACCGATCTGATTGCGGAAAGCGAACCAACAGCAACCGGCACGATTCAGGTCAAGTGCAGCGATGGTCAGGCCTATTCGGTCGGTCTGGGTGCTGGTACAGGCGCTGATGCATCCGTGACCGAACGCAAGATGACACGTGCAGGCGGTGAAGAAACCATCAGCTATTCGCTGTACCGGGATGCTTCCCATACCCAGGTATGGGGTGACACGATCGAGGGTACCCCCAATGTCGTGACCGGCACTGGCACGGGTGAAGCCCAGAGCTACACCGTCTATGGCAAGGTCATCGCTCCACAGTCGCCTCCAGCCGCCGGCACTTACAGCGATAGTGTCGCAATCACCGTCACTTACTAAGAGCTGATCATGCTTAGACAAGGCTGCCAAGGCTTGGGCGCCGCGATCTTCGTGGCGCTGCTAGCTCTATGTTTTTCTTTTTCCTCATCTTTTGCTGGTTCATTGCGCCTGCAGCCGATCTCGCTTGAGGTCCTGGGGCCAACGAATGCGGCAACCATCACCTTGCGCAATGAGGGGCGTGAGACCGTCACTGTCCAGACCCGTATGTTCAAATGGACACAGAGCGGTGGAAATGGGGATGTGACCACACCAACACGTGAGGTTGTTGTCAGTCCACCCACACTCAAGCTGAAGCCGGGCGCCAAATATGTCCTGCGCATTGTCCGGACCGACAAGAAACCAATCAAGGGAGAGGAAGCCTATCGCCTGCTGGTCGATGAGCTGCCCAATCCCGCGCGCATGCGCAATGGCGCCGTGACACTCACGATACGCCAATCTGTTCCGGTCTTCTTTATTGCGCAGCAAGCAAGTGTGCCAAAGCTTGTCTGGTCATACAGACAGGTGGGTAACAGGCTGATCGTTACAGCCCACAACAACGGTGAGCGGTTTTTGCGCGTTGTCGATCTTGAAGTGAAAAACAGCAGTGGTGTCGTACTGGGTCGACACAAGGGCCTGTCCGGCTATGTGCTTGGGAATTCGTCACGCTCATGGACCTTGCCGCTGAAGGGCAGGGTCGGCGGTGAGCTTTCCATAAGCGCATCGTCGAATATAGGGATGATAGATGCAAAAGCCAGGTCGAAGGCGGATTAGGCATAAGCTTATATTCACTTTGGCAATGACCATTTGGGGCTGTTCTTTCCCGGCATTGGGTGAGGATCGGGACAATCTGGAAGAGGCGGATTTGCTGCAGCTGGAAGTGTACATCAATGATGTCACAACCGGCCTGATTGGTGAATTCCACCGGACGGAAGATGGTCGGATCATGGTGCGTGAACAGGAGTTGAGAGATGTTGGCATCAAGCCCAATCCAGCGGCAAGAAATGCCGATGGCCTGATTGTCCTGGACCGATTGCCCAATGTCACGCATCGCTATGATGAAGAAAACCAGACGCTGCATTTTGAAACCACCGATGACTATCGCGAGCCGCGCCAGCTGGACGCACGGGCAAAAGGCGGAAAAATGGACGGGGAGGAGGAAGAGGAGCTGGCGGAAAGCAGCATTGGCGCCTATGCAAACTACCGGCTTTATACGAGTTTTCACAGCGAGGAATTCTTTTCCGGGCCAGCGTTCCAGGGGGCTTCCGGCGTGTTTGACACGGTCGGCTTTTCGCCTCTGGGCCATATTGACAACAGTTTTCTGGTCAAGACCAATTCCGGCTTTGACGCGCTGGATACGATCCGCCTGAGTTCAAGCTGGAACTATCACGACCAGAAGTCGATGATCAGCTACCGGCTTGGTGATCTGGTCTCTGGTGGTCTGCAATGGACGCGGCCAGTCTATCTGGGTGGGGTGCAGATCCGGCGCAATTTCGGCCTGCGGCCAGATCTTGTCACCATGCCGATTCCAAGCTTTTCCGGTACGGCTGCGGTGCCTTCCACGCTGGATGTCTATACCAATGGCTCGCGCAGCTATTCCACCATGATTCCCGGTGGCCCGTTTGAAATCAATAATCTGCCGATTGTCTCCGGCCCGGGCATGGCCCGTATTGTGGTGCGCGACGCCTCCGGCCGCGAAGTGGCGCAGGATGTGCCATTCTTCACCTCATCCAAGCTGTTACGTCCGGGTCTTGTCGATTTCTCGCTGGATGTGGGTTTTGCCAGGCATTACTATGGCATTTACTCAGACATGTATGACAGCCGCCTGATGGGCTCGGCAACCATTCGCTGGGGAGCGACGGAAAAGCTGACGCTGGAAGGGCATGCCGAAGGCGGTGGCGGGCTGATCAATGCCGGGCTGGGCGCCACTTTCGCCCTTGGCCGCAATCTGTTTTCGACCGCCTTGGCTTACAGCACATATGAGGGGCAGACGGGGTATCAGCTCGCAGGCTCCTATGAGGTGAAGTTTGACGGCTGGCAGTTTTATTTGCGCAGCCAGCGGACATTTGGCACATATCAGGATATTGCCGCGGTCACGGCGACCAATCCGCTGACAAATGATCAAAGCCTGCTGCTGCCCCGCAATTATGCCCGGCCTGCCAAGGCGATTGATCAGCTATCATTGTCTTTTCCGGTGTTTGATCTCGGCAGATTCAGCGTCAACCTTGCCAATATCGAGAATGCAGGCGGGCGGACGAACCGGGTTGCCAGCATCAGCCATAGCCGGCCCCTGTTTGGCGGCACGGCTTTCCTGAGTGGCTATATGGATTTTGGCGAGACCAGCAATTACGGCATATTCCTGGGCTTCACCCGCTCGTTTGACAACCGGATTTCGGCCAGCCTGTCCAGTTCAATGACGCAGGATGGCCTCAATCTGGTCACGGAACTGCGTCGCCATGAAGACAATAGGCCGGGCAGCTATGGCTGGCGCATTGTGGATTCGGAGGGCCAGAACACCTATCGTGGCGCAGCGGCAAGCTATCGTGGCAAGCATGGACGCGTCGAAGCCTCTGTTCAGCAAATGTCCGATTCAAGCATGGCTTCGGCTGCAGCGGAAGGGGCGATTGTTGTTGCTGGCGGCGATGTCTTTTTCGCCAATCAGATCAACGAGTCCTTTGCGGTCGTGGATGTCGGCGCGCCGGATGTCGAAGTCTTCAACAACAACCGTTCCATGGGCAGAACCGGCCGTTCCGGCAAGATCATCGTGCCGCAACTGCAAAGCCATCTGGCCAATACGGTCAATGTTGATCCGGTCAACCTGCCGGTCCACCACACATTGGCGGAGACCAGCCGGCGCGTCATACCGGCGCGGCGGTCAGGGGTGGTGGTGGATTTCAAGAACAAGGCGGCAGGCAATGCGGCTCTGGTCGGCTTTCTCGATCCGAGCGGACAACCGATTGCGGTTGGCTCGCTGCTGATCTTGTCGCACAGCAATGAGGAATACACCATCGGCTATGACGGCCAGGTTTTCCTGGAGGATCTCAAGGCACACAACAAGGTTGAGATCACCCTGCCCAATGGCCAGACCTGCCATGCAGCTTTCAATTTTACCCCGAAGGCGGAACAGACATTCATTGAAGGAGTGGTCTGCCAATGAGAAGCTTGCAGCTTGCCCTGTTCATGGTCAGCATGCTGATGATGGCAGTTCTGATCCGGCCGGATGCGGCACAAGCACAGTTGGCGGATTGCAGTGTCTCGTCCGGCCTCCTGACCTTTAGCGGCTTTGATATATTGAGTGGCGAACCTGTCGCGGGCTCGACCACTGTGAATGTCACCTGTGATTTCCTGGCAACGTCCTCCATTACCGTGTGTCTGGGCATCAATGCCGGCACGGCGGGTGCGACAGGCGCCGACCGCCATCTGAGCAATGGTCTGATGAAGATGACATATCGTCTTTATCAGGATCCGGCGAGAACCATACTCTGGGGCTCGGACAGTGATCCGGCGCTTGGCAATGCCTTGCCCGTCACGATGTCGGCGCCCTTTCCACGTGGTACGACGACTGTGCCTGTCACCATCTATGGCCTGCTGAATGGCTCGCAGACAGAGGTGCCGATTGGCAATTATCTGTCCAACCTGACGATTACCGTGCAATATCCGACCGTCGAAGCGCCGCTTCTGAGTGATTGCAGCATGATGGGCAATTATATGCCTGCCGCAACGCAATCCAATCTCAACGTGCTCGCGAGACTGATAAAGAGCTGTCACGTGACAACACAGGATATTGATTTCGGCTCTCACCAGGCGCTCGACACCACGATTGAGGCAACCGGCAAGGTCAATGTCACCTGCACCGGCGCAACATCTTATGCGATCGGTCTGGAGATGGGAGAGCATACGGCAACAACCCGCCGGATGAAGAATGGTTCGGATTATATCATCTATGGTCTTTATCAGGATGGAGCCTATCAGCAGCCATGGGGCACGCTCCAGAGTGGACAGGCCAAATTTGGTGTCGGCAATGGCCTGACACAGGCGCACACGGTCTATGGGCGTGTGCTGCCGCAAAAGACGCCGCCGGTAAAGACCTATACCGACAGTGTGGCTGTTACGATTACTTATTAGGTATCTGGCGCATTCTTTTCCCGCAGGAATGTTCTGTCCTCGCCCGTGGCGTCGCGTGCGGGCTGTCTGGCTTGTTTCCAGTGGGAGAGGGCAAAGAAAATGGCCGCCTTGACGGAAAAGGCGGCCATTTTCTTTCACGGAATCAAGGTCTTACTTCTGCAGATCGTAGCGATCGGCGTTCATGACCTTCACCCAGGCAGCGACGAAGTCCTTGACGAACTTTTCCTTGTTGTCGTCCTGTGCGTAGACTTCCGCATAGGCGCGAAGGATCGAGTTCGAGCCGAAGACGAGGTCGACGCGGGTTGCCGTGTACTTGACTTCGCCCGTCTTGCGGTCACGGATCTCATAGAGATTGTGACCAACCGGATGCCACGAATAGGACATGTCGGTCAGCGTGACGAAGAAGTCGGTGGTCAGCGCGCCAACGCGATCGGTGAAGACACCATGGCGGGTGCCGCCAAAATTGGTGCCGAGAACGCGCATGCCGCCAATCAGGACGGTCATTTCAGGTGCCGTCAGGCCCATGAGCTGTGCCCGGTCGAGCAGCAGTTCTTCAGGGGTGACGACATATTCCTTCTTGGCCCAATTGCGGAAACCGTCGGCGACAGGTTCCAGAACGGCGAAGCTTTCAACGTCGGTCTGTTCCTGCGTCGCATCACCGCGGCCCGGTGCAAATGGCACTTCAATATCGAAACCGGCAGCCTTGGCAGCCTGTTCGATACCATAGTTGCCACCGAGAACGATGACGTCGGCAATGCTTGCGCCGGTTTCGGCGGCAATCGGCTCAAGAACCTTGAGCACACGGGCCAGACGTTCCGGTTCGTTGCCTTCCCAGTCCTTCTGCGGTGCAAGGCGGATACGCGCGCCGTTTGCACCACCGCGATGATCGGAGAAGCGATGGGTGCGGGCGCTGTCCCATGCTGTTGCGATGAGATCCTGGATCGACAGGCCGGAAGCTGCGATCTTGGCCTTGACGGCTGCAACATCATAATTGGTGTTGCCGGCCGGAACCGGATCCTGCCAGATCAGGTCTTCTGCCGGGACATCCGGGCCGAAGTAACGGGCCTTCGGGCCCATGTCGCGGTGGGTCAGCTTGAACCATGCGCGGGCAAAGGCGTCCGAGAAAGCTTCGAAGTCGTTCATGAAGCGCAGAGAGATCTCGCGGTAGATCGGATCTACCTTCAGCGCCATGTCCGCGTCCGTCATCATCGGCATGGTGCGGATTGACGGATCTTCAACGTCCGCAGGCTTGTCTTCCTCGGCAATGGTGATTGGCATCCACTGCCATGCGCCAGCCGGGCTGCGGGTCAGCGTCCATTCATGGCCGAACAGCATCTTGAAGAAGCCGTTGTCCCACTTGGTCGGTTCGGTTGTCCATGCACCTTCAATACCCGAAACCACGGTGTCGCGGCCAATGCCACGGCCCTTGGTATTGACCCAGCCAAGACCCTGATATTCGGGGCCGGCAGCTTCCGGATTGGGGCTCAGATCTGCAGGATTGCCATTGCCGTGCGCCTTGCCGATCGTGTGGCCGCCAGCGGTGAGGGCAACGGTTTCTTCGTCATTCATACCCATGCGGGCGAAGGTTTCGCGCATCTGGGCAGCGGTCGCCATCGGATCCGGCTTGCCATTGACGCCTTCAGGGTTGACGTAGATCAGCCCCATCTGCACGGCAGCAAGCGGGTTTTCCAGCGTGTCCGGCTTGGCCACATCGCCATAGCGGCCATCGCTTGGCGCCAGCCATTCCTTTTCATCACCCCAATAGGTGTCCTTTTCAGGGTGCCAGATGTCTTCACGGCCGAAGCCAAAGCCAAAGGTCTTCAGGCCTGCAACTTCATAGGCAATGGTGCCAGCCAGCGCGATCAGGTCAGCCCAGGAGATACGGTTGCCGTACTTTTTCTTGATCGGCCACAGCAGACGGCGGCCCTTGTCGGTGTTGACGTTATCCGGCCAGGAATTGAGCGGAGCAAAGCGCTGGTTGCCCGTGCCGGCGCCGCCGCGGCCATCGGAGGTGCGGTAGGAACCTGCAGCATGCCACGACACACGTCCCATCATGCCAACATAGCTGCCCCAGTCTGCCGGCCACCATTCCTGGCTGTCGGTCATCAGCTTGCGCAGATCGGCCTTCAGTGCCTCAACGTCAAGCTTCTTCAGCTCTTCGCGATAGTTGAAGTCCTTGCCAAACGGATTGGTCTTGGTGTCATGCTGATGCAGAATGTCGAGGTTCAGGGCGTTTGGCCACCAGCTCATGACAGACTGGCCGAGGGAGGTGTTGCCTCCGTGTATGACCGGACATTTGCCGGCCGGTGTGGTTTTTGTGTCCATTGTTGTTCTCCAATTTCCCTGACGTAATGGATCGGCTTTCATGGCGCCGCGGCACACGCTCCCACAATCGTGGCCCATACCTTCGGAACCATTTACCTGAGAACAGGTCTAAACAAGCCAAGTGATAAATTCCAATTGTATATTCTAAAAGCTCCGATATATTTTACTTATGATTGGTTTGTCGATGAAACACCTGCGTTATTTCGACGCTCTGGCCAGGCTTGGCCATTTTGGACGGGCGGCGGAAGCATGCGCCATTTCGCAACCTGCGTTGTCGGTGCAGATCAAGGAACTGGAAGAACTGCTGGGCGCACCATTGGTTGAGCGTGGGGCGCGCCAGATTCGCCTGACCAATCTGGGTGAGGAGTTTGCCGGGCGGGTGCATGCGATCCTGCGCGCGGTTGATGAACTGGGCGATTTGGCCCGCACGGCACATGGGCCGCTTTCCGGGCGCTTGCGTCTGGGCGTGATTCCTACCATTGCGCCCTATTTGCTGCCGGATGTGATCACGAGTCTGACCCGGCGTTATCCGGGGCTGGAGCCCAGACCACGAGAGGCGATCACGCAAAAGCTGATTGAGGATCTGCTGGAAGGCCGGCTTGATGCGGCAATCGTGGCCCTGCCGGTTTCTGAACCTGCACTGGCGGAAGTGGCGCTGTTCGAGGAGCATTTCGTGCTGGTGCGCCCGGAATCAGAGCGACAGAAGCCGGTGCCCAATGCCGAGAATCTGAGCCGGATGCGGCTTCTGCTGCTGGAAGAGGGCCATTGTTTTCGCGAGCAGGCACTTTCCTTCTGCAACATATCCAATGCGCCGCCGAGTGATCTGATGGAAGGCAGCTCGCTGTCCACCCTGGTGCAGATGGTGAGCGCGGGCATCGGGGTCACGCTCATTCCGCAAATGGCGGTTTATACCGAAACGCAACCGGCAAGGGTCTGCGTGTCGCGTCTTGCCGATCCGGCGCCATCCCGGATGATCGGCATGATCTGGCGAAAGTCCAATCCGCTGGCGTCGCAATTCAACCAGATTGCCGAGATTGTGCGTGAAGTCGGGTTTGCCAAACTGGCCATGACGGCGAAATTCCTGAGTGAACCGGAATGAGCAGTTTCAGGAAAAATGGTGCCGTTTTTCCGTCCGGAACTGCGAAACAGCAAAATGCTGGAGCAGTTCAGAATTTCCATGAAAATCCGGATTGCGCCAGCCTGCCTAGAGCGTCAGGCTCGACAGAACCTCGATGCTGCGGTCTTCATGAAGCGCGGCAAGGCTGCGGCCAAGCGAACGCAGATAAGCATCACGCTGCCTGTTGAGCGCGATGATTTCCTCTTCATAAAGCGTGACGAGGGCAGTGAGCCAGCGGTTGACCAGATAATCAGGCTCGGCCATTTCGACATTGAAGCGTTCAAGCAGGCTGTTTGTTGCGTCTGCATCACGCCATTCACCACCAACCACCCATTGATTGACGGTAAACAGCCGCCTTGGCTTGCCAAGTGCATCAACGCCAATGGCAATCAGATGGCATGGCGCGCTGTCGCGGCCGTTGGGGCGGACAAAGCAATGAAAATGTCCATGTTCGCCAAGAGCGGCGGAATCCATATGGCAATGATAATACCATTGCGCACCGCTTGCCGGATCATAGGCATCCTTTTCAGGATAGTGTTTCCAGGTCACCAGCCCTTGCGCGGGCAGGATGCGAAGCAGCACGCTCGAACCGGACTTGGCAAGAATGGCCTCGCAATAGGCCATTTCCTGTCTGGCGCGCTGTTTCGCCGGGCTGTCCATCAGATGGCTCCTGCCGAGCAGGGATTGCCGCCTGCATCCGGCTCTGACGGTTCCGGGGCGGGCGCTGCACCGCCACTATATTGATCGGCGAGATCATCATAGTTGCGCGCGCCGGGGGCAGCCGGAACGGCCGCGGCGCAGGGATTGAAATTTTCATCCTGTGCGAGTGCCGGCTTTGGCGCTTCGCTGGTGGCATAATCGGCGGCAATCGCTCCAAGGGCGGTCAGAAGCGAGGCGCCGAACAGCAATGTATTTTTCGTGCTCATTTTTTCCTGAATCCATCAAGGCCAAACAGGGGGCGAAGGCCAATGCCAAGCAGACTGCCAAGGAAGGCCATGACAAACCAGACCCAGCCATGCAAGCTGCCGGAGGCAATGCCGCTGAACAGGGCGCCAATATTGCAGCCGAAGGAAAGGCGTGCGCCATAGCCCATCAACAGCCCACCAAGGATGGCGGCAAGCCAGGAGGCAAAGGGCACCTTTGATTTCACGGCAAACCTGCCGGCAAGGCTGGCAGCAAGGGCCGCCCCCAGAATGACGCCGAAATTCATCACCGACGTCACATCATTGAGCGCGCTCTGATTGAGCGCACGTGCCTGTGCCGGGGCTTTCCAGAACGGCCATTCGCCAACCCGAATGCCGATGGCATTGAAAATCTTGGCGCCCCAAAGGCCAAAACCATAGGTCACAGACCATGGATGTCCGGCAAGAAAGAGGGTGAGAATGTTGCCAAAGGCCAGAACCAGCGCAGCAATGATGAGCGGCCATGGGCCATGGACAAGTTTGGCGGGCGAAAAATCCGCAAGGCCGTCGAACATGCTTTCGACATTGCCATGCTTGCGCCTTTCCAGAAAGGCCAGCACGCCAATGACCACGGCAAGCGCCGCCAGCGTGATGAGCGTGCCATTGACGGCGCCAAATGTTTCGCCCAGCTTGATGGTGGGCAGTGAAGGCAGGGAAAGCCAATAGGGCAGATGTGCCGTGCCGACGGCGGCACCGATGATGAAGCCTGTCAGCGTCACCAGCATGCGGCTTGAGCCGCCGCCAACCGTAAACAGTGTGCCGGAACCACAACCGCCGCCCAGCTGCATGCCAAGACCGAAGATAAAGGCACCAAGAATAACCGAAACACCAACCGGCGCCCATGCGCCGACGAAGGTTTCGCCAAACGGGTTCAAGCCACTCATCAGCGGGATGAATACCAGGGCAGTCAGACCGATCATCAGAAACTGCACGCGCATGCTTCTGGAGCGGCCTTCGGTGGCAAAGCGTTTCCAGCCGCCGGTAAAACCAAAAGAGGCGTGATAAAGCGTCAGACCCAGCAGGCCGCCAGTCAGGAAAAGCAGCGCCTGCGTGACGCTGACGAGCGAGCCTATGACAAAAACACCGGCCACAAAGGTCAGAAGGACGATCGACAGGGGAGAGACATCGATGGTTCTCGATTGTGGGCGCAAGTCAACCGCAGATAGAGTCATTTCATTCCATTCCTTTATATGCGGTTCTTATCTCACGACTGATCGCGCACGGAAAATAAAGACAATCCTTAAATAAGGGTGCGCGCAAAAATTCTCCCTCACTACGATTGAAAGTTGAGCATTTTATTTCTTTTGCACCGCTTTCGGACTGGCTATTTTCTCGTGACAGTTTGACAGGACGGTAAAGTGAAACAAAATTTTCCAAGCAGAGCGTTCCTCGCCATCGCGCTTGTTCTGGCGCCGATTTTCTCTGGCTTCATCCCTGCATCCGCCTATGCGCAAGCTCAGCACGCGACACTCGTGCAATATGATGCAGATACGGATCTCAAGGCTCTGGCGGCCAAGGGCAATACGGTCCTGTTCTTCTTTGCTACCTGGTGCCCGAATTGCATTCTGACACTGACGGAGTTGCAGGAAAAATGGAGCGAGATCGATCCCTCCGTCACCCTTGTGATTGCCGATTATGATCAGGAAACGGCGCTGAAAGCGCAATATGGCGTCACCTATCAGGACACATTTGTGCTGCTCGACAGGCAAGCCAGGGGCGTCAAGCTGTGGAATGCCGGCGGGATTGCTGGTCTGAATGCCAATGTGCGGGCGCAATGAATCTTGTCTTTGCATTCGTTGCCGGGGTGGTGACGGTTCTGTCGCCCTGTGTTCTGCCGCTTCTACCCATTATTCTGGCCAGCTCCACGCTTGAGGGGCGCGGACGCCCCATCGGGCTGATTGTAGGCTTTGCCGTCTTCTTCACCACGATCACGCTGGCGCTCAGTCTTGTGGTTCGGCAATTTGCCATATCGCCAGACATCAATCGCACCACTTCTGCCGTCATTTTCATCCTGCTCGGCCTTGTTCTGGTCGTGCCAGCCTTCAAGGTGCAGTTTGAGCTTGTCGCTTCGCGTTTTACGGCCAGATTCGGCATGGCCAGAGGGAATGTCTCGGGTTTTCCCGGCGGCTTTCTTGCCGGTGCGGGGCTTGGGCTTGCCTGGACACCCTGCGTTGGTCCGATCATGGCCTCTGTCATCACTTTGGCGCTGAACCAGCAGACCACGCTTGCCTCGGCATCAACCGCCATTGCCTTCAGCCTTGGAACGGCCTTGCCCATGGGGCTTGCCGTCTATTTCGGCAACCGGCTCTACAGCCGTACGCATTTTCTCAAGCAATACAGCGCGCGCATTCAGCAGCTCATGGGGCTGGTCATTCTGCTCGTCGGGTTTTCCATCTGGTTCGGTGTGGATCGCGTGATTCAGATCGCCCTGTTTCGGGCTTTCCCCGGCTGGGACGCAGCGCTCACCGGTTGGGAAAGGTCGCTGGTGAAATGACTTATTAGAAATCTCTATCTCAGAGAAAAATATGCTCCTAAGTCGCTGATATTTGGCAGTTCTTTGATTGTTTCGGCGGGGCTGGCTGCTAAAAATGGAGAAAATTTTTCAGGAGAATACGCATATGTCAATCTTAACCGCCAAACGTTTCCTTGTTGCCAGCGCCTTGTCCGCATTGGCTGTAACGGCCGCCCCGGCAATCAGCACGATTGTTCCGGCAGCCGGCATGAACATGGAAGCCCGTGCGGAACAGGCCGCTTTCCCGATCATCATCAGTGAGGATCAGTTCCGGCAGCTGGCAGAAAAGGGCGCAAAAATCGTCGATTCGCGCCAGCCTGCCGCTTATGAGAAGGGTCATATTCCGGGTGCGGTCAATTTGCCCTGGGCAAAGCTGAATGTCTCGGAGCGTGATGGCATTCGCAATGAATTTGCCGAAGATGCAGTTTTTGAGGAAGTCATCAGCGAAGCCGGTCTGAAGACGGATGACATCATCCTGCTTTATGATACCAATTCGCTGCCGGGCCGTGCCTTTGTTGCGCTGGAATATGCCGGTTTCAAGAATATCCATGTGCTGGACGGCGGCATTGGCGCCTATGGCGGCGAGCTTTCGACCGAACCAGCCAAGGTTGAAAAGTCTGATTTCAAGTTGGTCGACAAGCACGATATGCGCGTGGACAAGGCCTATGTGGAATCCAGGCTGAAAGCCAAGGATACGGTGATTGTTGATGGCCGGAATGCCGATGCCTTCGTCGATGGCCATATTCCGGGCGCAAAGTCGCTCGTTGCTGCAAGCCTGCTGACCAAGGACAAGAAGGTTCAGCCGGAAGACGTGCTGAAGAATCTGCTGGCTTCGCGCGGTATTGATAAGGACAAGGAAATCCTGTCCTATTGCGGTAGCGGTGTGGCTGCGTCCAACAACTATATTGCGCTGCGCAATCTCGGCTATACCAATGTGCGCATCTATGACCAAAGCTGGGATGAATGGAGCCGCGATCCCAAGGCTGGCCAGGCGATTGCCCTTGGCAATTTTACCTTTGCCGGTGACGAACTGGCAAACAGTGACAACAAGCAGGACGGCCCGCATTTCCTGACGGCTGATCAGGTCAAGGAACTGTCGAAGCAGCCGGATGTTGTCGTGCTCGATGTACGCTCGCCGTCGGACTATAGTGCCGGCCAGATTCCGGGTTCGGTCAATGTGTTCTGGGACTCGACGCTGGACGACAATCGCGTGCTGAAGAATCCGGAAGAACTGAAGAAGATCTATGCGGAAGTTGGCGTCACGCCGGACAAGAAGGTGATCCTGTTTACCCGCGGCGGTGTCCAGCTCGCACATTCCTACACCGTGCTTTCGCTGCTCGGCTTCAAGAATGTCGATTTCTTCACGGGCAAGTTTGAAGGCTGGGAAAACGGCGCTCTGAAGAAGGGCTGAGCCTGAAGCCTGCACGAATCCTGGCCACCGGTTCGTCGGTGGCTTGGTTCGTGGCGCAGCCGGCCTGGACATGGCTATATGTGCTTGAGTGCTCAAGGACTGGAACAATCAGTCCGGCAGATCCCGCGCTGGCCGCATGGATTGTTCAGGCAGCGGGAGAATGGATTTCTTCAGTCTCGCGTCTCATTGCCGGTTCCATTCGAGGGCGGCGAATGGGGAATATTGCAAGGAGTCGGGACGGTCTGTTCAATGGAATGGCTCAAGAAATGCAAACAGCCACCGGAACTGTCCGGTGGCTGTTTTGTGCAGCATGTTCTGGCAAGTATTAGTTCTGTGGCTTCTGGCCACGATGTTCCTTCTTGTCCTTGCCCTTCTTGTGCCCGTCCTTGCCGTGCTTGTGTGGGCCCTTATGGCCGCTCTTGGCGTCATGCTTGTGGGCCTTCCTGACGTCGCGCATTTCACTGCGGTCAATCTGACCGTCGCCATTTTTATCAAGCTTTTCAAAACGTTCCTTGCGCTGCTTTTCAATCGCATCAAGGCTGATCTTGCCATCCTTGTTCACGTCAAGGCGACGTTCGAGGCGGTCGGCCTCACGGGCGACCATACGCTTCAGGGCCAGAGCTTCAATTTCTGCGCGTGACAGTACACCATCACCATCGGTGTCGGCTGCCTTCAGCTCATCCATGCGCGAGAAGGTTTTGAAATCAACCGGGCCGCGCCTTGCGCCAGCATCGGTCTTTTCGATCTTCATGCCATCCGTCGCAGGAGCAGCTTTGTTGTCGCTGGCACCTTGTGCAAATGCACCTGTCGAAACAATGGCTGCCGATACTAGAGCAAGCATTGCAGTCTTGGCTTTCAGCATATTTGTATCTCCTTGTATAGATTCTGTATTGGTCGGGTTTTACGCAGTCCGATGCCTTTAAATGGGGTCATCTGGTCAGACCGAGATTTTTAGTTCGTGAGCATAAGGTAGGAATGATTGCCGGGATTGCCAATTAATTATGTGTAATAATCATGTAATGTTAAAAATATAGCAAAAACAATTAGATATGAAGACTGTAGGGGTGGTTTGTCGCTTGCACCGCGTGGCGACTATAATTCCGCCAGTGGGGAAGATGAAGAAAGGCCGGCGCCTTGTTATCAAATATCAAGTGTCCTGAAGTGCATGAATGGTGCGCTCAATTGAGTGCCTGGTTGCGGCTATGGAGCGCCATCTGATGTCGTACTTATGGTGAGCCGGTATATGCGTGAAATCTGTGATTGCAAGTCAATCAAACCATGCAATTAAAAAATGCTAAATTAGAGCCCGACTCAACATTTCATTTTTGCGATACGCCTCGTCATTCGCCTGATTGAGGAGATGAGCATCCAAGCTTGTGACG